>DRKN01000171.1 GCA_011051755.1 Gammaproteobacteria bacterium | reverse complement strand
GCCTCCCTCCGGGCGCGGCGGGAAGCCGTCATCTGCGGCGTTGCGTCTCTTGAAAAGGGCACGCCATTCCCGGCGAGACGCGCCTTGCAGCTAACGGCTTCCCACCACGCTGATAGGTACACTTTATACGTTACACCACACTAGAACCAGATAAGGGCAACATAGCACTCCCGGTACAAAATGCCGATGCCAAATTACCGCTGACGACTCCATGTGTAGAGTCGTGATTTGGGGTGGGGTCAGGTGGGAAACTGACGGGCCAGTAATTCGAGATCCGGGCCGGTGGTGATGGTAGCTTCTAATGCGGCCTCGGCATCCTCCACCGACAGGCCCAGGGCGGTGAGTAGCTCCTCCGGTAGTTCATCGGATTCCGCATCGCCAATATCGTGCTGCTTGAGTAGACGGTCGGCCACCAGCACGGTGTGGGCATAGCCAGCATGTTTGCCGGTGTATTGGGGGTGATGGTGCTCTGCCACAGACGTCACGATCTCTTCCTGCAAATTCCAGTGCTGCAACAGCCAGGCGCCGATCTCCAGATGATCGGCGCCAAGCATTTCGCGTTCGATATCGATGACCGGGCGCTCCGCATCGGCCTCGATTCGCTGCGCCAGTTGCAACGCCTCACGGCGGAACAGGTGGGCGACCAGTAGTACGCCGAAGTTGTGTAGCAGGCCGGCGAGAAAGGTCATGCCGGGTTGCAGCCGCGGTGGACGGGAAATGCTGTGGGACAGACGTTGGCACAGGGCAGCGCTGTACACCGCGTGACGCCAGAAGGGATACAGGCCCATGGGGCCGAAGTTGGGGATGTTGAAGGCCTTGCCCAGCGACAGGCCGATGGCGATATCGAGACTCAGACCATAACCCAGCACGGCGGTCACCGCCTGTTGCAACGAGGTGATCTCAGCGCTGTAACCAAAAAAGGCCGAACGGGCATAGCGCATGATCTGTGCCGTGATGCTTGGGTCATGTTCGATAATATCGACCAGATCCTGAAGATTACCGTCTGGATTGCTGCTGAGCTTGAGCAGGGCCTGGGCGATTTCAGGCATGGCCGGTAACTCGGTGGTAGCCTCTATGCGCTGCCGTATATCAGCAACTGCGGGGTGTCCATCGTCGAAGAGATTCATCGCTTGTGTTTTTTCTACCAGTATCTGCCGCTGTTCACCGTCTGTCTGCATTTTCAGGCATACTTCCTGCGGCGGAGGCACTGGTGCTCCGTCAATATAATCCGGACGGAGTACCAGTGCCCTTGTGGGTGGCTTGTGCCTGTATGAGCTATCGGCACTGGCTAGCAAAACTGAACAACCTGATAATCTCCATTTATTCGTCCCGTTTTAAGGTTAAAACCACCGCCTTTAGACGGTCAGATTTATCCATGCCGCTTGTTGAAGGTGCGTATGAAGGCAAGTTGTTTCGGTTGTCTTTGTAGGATGCGGGTGAGCGATAGCGAACCGCATCGTTTGCGTGATCCAGTTCTGGGCGCGGGTGATGACAGGCGTCACCGCTCTTGATCGATGCGGTGCGTGGAATTCACCACATCCGGATTGCCGAGAATTATGGCAGGGCTGGGTAAAACGGATCGATCCGTCCGTAAAACTAACCCATCCGCTTTAGCGGGTGGTTGTTGAGTCATTTATTGCACAAATTTTATGTTTTCAGCGAAAAATTTCCCCCGTGGCCGCGTTTGCGGTGTTCTGTTTCCGCTGCTTGCCGGCCTGGGACTGAGTGCCTGTAACGAGTCGGCAGCCCCGCCATCCGCTGCCGCGGCACTCACCGCGTCGCAGGATGATATGGTGCTGATTCCGGCCGGCCCTTTTGTCATGGGCAGTGACAAGACCGACGACAGCGGTAAGCAGGACGAGTATGGATTGGTCAAGCCGCTGTATCTCGACGAACACCCGCAGCGCACGGTGGAACTGCCGGCCTACTGGATCGATAAATACGAAGTCACTCATCGCCAGTACCGGGGCTTTGTACTGGCCCGCAAGATACCGGAACCCTTCGAGTGGTCACAGAATGGTTACAATCTGCATGAAGATCGCCTGCGTGCTACAGATTTGAAGTCTTTACGCTGGATCGCCACGGAATATTTCAAACTGGACATCGACACCCGTCGCAGTGGGCGTGCTGAATTGCTGCGCCTGATGCTGGCCGACCAGCAGGCCAAGGATGTGCTGCCGGTTACCGGCGTCACCTGGTTCGAGGCTAACCGTTACTGTCATTGGGTCGGCAAGCGCCTGCCCAGCGAGGCTGAGTGGGAAAAGGCCGCGCGCGGTAGCGATGGGCGTGAATTTCCCTGGGGTAATGACTGGGATGCCGGCCTGGCCAACACCGGTGACAACGAGGACTGGGACGAGGGCATGGCTCCGGTGGGCCATTACGAAAAGAACCGCTCACCTTACGGGGTGTACGATATGGCCGGCAATGCCTGGGAATGGGTGGCTGACTGGTACAAGCCTTATCCGGGCTCCGATTATTTCGTCGCCGAGGCCTTTGGTGAAAAAAATCGCGTGATTCGCGGCGGCGGTGGGGGTATGGGTCATTATGCCCTGTCGGAGTTTTTTCGCAGTGCCATGCGTGGTTTTGCAGTACCGGACAGTAAAAATACCGACGTGGGTTTTCGCTGTGCGCGCGATGCAGAGGCTGCGCCGTAGATACTCTGTTCCAGCACAAGTCCTCTGTGCCTCCAGTCCATAAACTGACCTAATCACCCCCCGGCCTTTGTCAGAGGCGGCGTATAAAAATGCGTGGGATTGAACCGGGTATTACTCCCCCACATGCCATG
>DRKN01000170.1 GCA_011051755.1 Gammaproteobacteria bacterium | reverse complement strand
TGTAGTTTTTTGACAGGCAACCCAGCAGCCTGCAAAGTTGCGCCTTGATGGCGAACCCGCCTGCCGGCCAGAGGCCGCAAGCCGTTATTTAGAGGTGCCCTGAAATAAAGATGCTTAAAACTCCCAAGCCGCAACAAGCCCGCCTTGATATGGACGCCGTGAACACTCTGGTTCGCGAGGACATGACCGCCGTCAACCTGCTGATTGAAAAACGCCTGCACTCGGACATCGCACTGGTCAATCAGCTCAGCAGTTACATCATCAACAGCGGTGGCAAGCGCCTGCGTCCACTGCTGGTGCTGTTGTCCGCACGCGCCTTTGGCTATACCGGCGAACAGCATTTCAACCTTGCCGCCGTGGTGGAATTCATCCACACCGCCACCCTGTTGCACGACGACGTGGTCGACGCCTCGGATCGCCGTCGCGGCAACGAAACGGCCAACTCCCGCTGGGGAAACGAGGCCGCCGTGCTGGTGGGTGACTTCCTTTATTCACGCGCCTTCCAGATGATGGTGGAAAGCGACAGCATGCACGTCATGCGGATTCTCGCCGATGCCACCAACGTCATCGCCGAAGGCGAGGTCATGCAACTGCTCAATTGCAACGACCCGGACACCACCGAGCAGCGTTATCTGGATGTGATTCACTGTAAGACCGCCAAGCTATTCGAGGCCGCGGCGCAACTCGGCGCCGTACTCAGCCATGCACCGGCCGGAGTGGGACAGAATATGGCCCGCTACGGCATGCACCTGGGCACCGCCTTCCAATTGGTCGATGACGTACTGGATTACAGTGCCTCAGCGGACAAAATCGGCAAAAATATCGGTGATGACCTCGCCGAAGGCAAGCCGACCCTGCCGTTGATTCGCGCCATGCAGCAGGGAACCAGCGAGCAATCTTCCCTCATTCGTCTGGCCATCAAAGAAGGCGGACGCGAGCATATCGGCACCGTTACCGCCGCCATTGAATCCACCGATGCCATCGCGTACACTGCGCGCAAAGCGAGGGAGGAGGCGGACAAGGCCATCCAGTGCCTGCACGACGCCCCCCCTTCTATCTACGCTGACGCACTGAAAACCCTCGCAGATTTCTCGGTCAACCGTACATTCTAGCTTTTTATCATCGGCGTGTAGCGCAGCCTGGTAGCGCACTTCGTTCGGGACGAAGGGGTCGGAGGTTCAAATCCTCTCACGCCGACCAATTCCGCCAATCACCCGCAAAATTCCCCATACATTTCCGCGTTGCTCAATGTGGACCGATTGTGACATGCTGTTTTTTTATTTCGCGCATGGCACAGCAACAACAAGCCCGTCGGGACGGGAGAATCAGACACAACAACCGGAGCCAGCCTCATGGGAAACTCACTTTTCGAACAGCTGAAAAAGACCGGCCTGGTGGATGAAAAGAAGGCGAAAAAGGTCAAGCAAAGCCAATATAAAAGCAAAAAACAGAAAGGCAAAAAAGGCACGCCCGCGCCAGCAAGCCCGGCAACCCTGCTGGCCCAAAAGGCGCTGGCGGAAAAGGCCGAGCGTGACCGGCAACTGAACCAGCAGCGTAAGGACGAGGCTGAACGCAAAGCCATCAGTGCCCAGATCCGCCAGCTGATCCAAACCAATCGTGTTGAAAGCAGCGATGGCGAGGTGGCTTACAACTTCACCGACGCCGGCGTCATCAAGCGCCTGCATATTTCACCGCAGGTGCACCGGCATCTGATATCCGGGCGTCTGGCCATCGCCAAACTGGACGGCGACTACATGCTGGTGCCTGTGCCCGTGGCGGAAAAAATCCGCCAGCGCGACGAACACCGTATCATTCTGTGTGCACAATCCAGCGAACCCGAACTGGCCGAGGACGATCCCTACGCCGACTACAAGATCCCCGACGACCTGATGTGGTAAAAACGCCTGCGCCACGGCCCGCCCATGAAAACGCCCCAGCAGATCCATTGGCCGGAAAATATCGTGGAGGCCCGCGCGATACAGGAACACCTGCGTACCAGGGTCATTACCGAAAACCGGCTTGGCACCGTCGATATCGTCGCCGGCGTGGATGTAGGATTTGAGGACAAAGGCAAGATCACTCGCGCAGCCGTCGCCGCGCTGCATTTTCCCCAACTGGATTTAGTCGAACAGAGCATCGCCCGGCAGCCCACATGCTTTCCCTACATTCCCGGCTATTTGTCATTCCGGGAAATCCCCGCATTGCTGGCGGCATTGGCCAAGCTCACCATCACACCTGGCCTCATCCTCTGCGATGGACAGGGCCTGGCGCATCCGCGCCGCTTTGGCATTGCCTGCCACCTCGGCGTACTGACCGGGTTGGCCACCATCGGCGTCGCCAAGTCACGGCTGATTGGCACCCATGACGAGCCCGGCGCAAAGAAGGGCAGCTGGACGCCGCTGATGGATAAGGGAGAAGTCATCGGCGCCGTGCTACGCACTCGGGACAGAGTCAGTCCGCTGTATGTTTCCGTGGGACATCGCATCGATTTGCAAACGGCTATCGAGTACGTACTGCGCTGCACCACCCGCTACCGCCTGCCGGAAACCACACGTTGGGCGCACCGGCTGGCTTCGGATTAACGTCGCAAGATAGCCTGATGAGATGGTCTCCTCCCCCCCCTACAAACGGCGTCGTAATGCGCCATGATGGAGATATATCACTCACCATCAAATAGGAGGACAAGAGAAATCGCTGGATCAGTGATCTCGACCAGCGGCGGGGCAAAAGCATCAGCGCTGTTGCGGTTGCCAACAAGAGTGCTCGCCTTGCCCGGGCGTTGTTGAGCAAGAAGACAACCTACCAAGCCGCTGTCGCATGAAGAGCGCTGTGGATTCTGTGCTCAACAGAGGCTCACCCCAAGCCGAATACTGAGGTGTTCAGAGAGAGTAGCAACGAGTTGCGTGGATAAAGTGCAAACGATGGCATATTCAGCATCACACTTGGCGGATTACGCTACGCTCCATCCCGGCTACTCATCCGGAGCCGGACAACGTATACCCACCACGCTGATATCGTCCTGACCGCGCCGCTTGCCGAGGTGTGCCCGCAGGGTCGCAGCAACGCGTTCACAAACACCCTGCCCACTCTTTCCGTCGATAGCCATGGCCAGCCCGCTCTCATCGAAGGTATTTCCCTGCGCATCATCGGCATCCAGCACACCGTCCGAATACAACAACAGCTCCGCGCCCTGAGCCACTTGCAATATCTCGGTGCGCGCATCGAAATCGTCTTCGCCGACAATACCCAGCGGCGGTGAACGCGGCATGAAACGGTGAATGACGCCAACGTCGTCATCCACCAGCAGCGCCTCGGGATTGCCGCCATTCCACACTTCGAACAGCCGGTTGCGTTCATCGAAAACCACCACCGTGGCAGCGACGAAACGATCCCGCGGCATCAGTGCGCGCAGCTGCCGGTTCATAGCCGTGACCATGCTGGAAACACTGTAACCAGCCTGCGCCATGTCATAAAATGTCTGCGAAACCGGCATTTGCATCAGCGCCGCTGACAGACCATGGCCGGTGGCGTCGGCCAGCAGGACGTAGAGACGGTCGTCGAAAGGGCGTGCGGCAGCAACCAGATCACCACTCATGTGCACGGCAGGCAGGATCCAGACCTTGAGCAGGGAATCGGCGAGCGTGGCGCTGCGGGTAATACGCGCCATCAGGCGGGTCGCCAGTTGCATCTCCTGCTCTGCATCGTCACGGTATTGCAGCAGCTCGCTGGCCGTGTCTTCCAGTGCCTGCTGCATCTCAGAGATACGCTGCATGGCAGTAATCTTGGCAGCGAGGATTTTCAGATTGACCGGCTTGGTAAGGTAGTCGTCTCCACCGGCCTCCAGGCCCATGACCTGGTCATCGGCGGACGCCTTGGCACTCATGAAAATGATCGGCACCCAGTTCTCGTTACACAGGGTACGAATCTGCCGCGTCGCCTCATAGCCATCCATTTCCGGCATCATCACGTCCATCAGCACCAGATCCGGGCGGCATTCCTCGAATCGCGCCACCGCCTCCAGACCATTGGTCGCGAAAATCGTCTCGTGCCCCATGCGCCGGATGAATTTGTCGAACAGACTCAGATTGGCCTCGGTGTCATCCACCACCAGAATTTTCAATGTCTTGCCGGACACACGCACCTCCCCATCACTGACACACCTGTGTTTATACCTCGTAATGCCTCTGAAAAACATAGCACAGACAAAGGCAGTACCCGATCCGTATAATCAACCCTATGCCCATATTCCGCGTTCTCATCATCGGCCTCGCCGTGTGGCTGGCCATCGCCCTGATCCGGCGACGGTATTTCAAATTCCCGAGCCAACGCCCCGCGCTCGCTGGAGCATTATGTCGAAACCGTTGCCTGCCGGCGCTGCTGGGTACACGTCCCCCGCGAACAGGCACTGGCGCAGGGGAAACGCTTTTACTGCTGCCCGCAGCACCGGGGTGCCGGGCGTGACTAAAGATCGCCGCAACAGGAACCGTAAGGCATAGGTATGCCCAAACCCTCCCCCCCCAACAGTCTCCCCGGCCGGGATTCCGACCAGATCTGGCGCCCGCTGCGCTACCTGAATCTGTATCGCATCCTGCTGGCGTCGCTGTTCGTCAGTTCCTTTTTTATCGACACCAATCTGCCACAGTTGGGCAGCCACACCCCACGTCTGTTCATCACCGTCAGCATCGTCTACCTGCTGCTGGCCTGCATCGCCAGCTTCACCATCCACTGGCGCTGGCCCGGTTTCCAGCCCCTGGCTTACGGGCTGGTGGTACTGGATATCATCGCCTTAACCCTGCTGATGCGCAGCAGTGGCGGCATCGCCTCCGGACTGGGCATGCTGCTGGTGGTGGCCATCGCCGGCAACAGCCTGCTGCTGGGTGGCCGAACCTCGATCCTGTTTGCCGCCATCGCCGCCCTGGCGGTGCTGGCGGAGCAGGTCTATGCGCAAATATCACAAACCCTGCCTGTCAATTACACCATGGCCGGCATCCTCGGCGCGACACTGTTCGCCACCGCCTTTCTTGCCCATGTCCTGTCCAGACGCATCCGCGAAAGCGAGGAACTGGCGGCGCAGCGCGGCGTCGACCTGGCCAATCTGGCACAACTCAACCAACACGTCATTCAGCGCATGCAATCGGGCATCATCGTCGTCGATGCCAACAGCCGTATCCGCCTGATGAATGAATCGGCCTGGCATATGCTGGGGCTGCCCCTACTGAGCGGCTCCACCAACAAGCCTTTGAAGTTGGTGTCTGCGGAACTGGACGAACAGCTGACCGCCTGGCTGAACAACAAGCTGAACGAACCCTGGGTATTTCGCACTGGCAGCGGCTCCACCGACCTGCTGCCCAGTATGACCACCCTGGGCTACGACAGACAGGCCGGCACCCTGATATTTCTCGAAGACACCGCACGCATGGCGCAACAGGCCCAACAGATGAAGCTGGCCTCGCTGGGCCGCCTCACCGCCAGCATCGCCCACGAAATCCGTAACCCGCTGGGCGCCATCAGCCATGCTGAACAACTGCTCACCGAAACCGCACCGGACAACCCTTCGGATCGGCGTCTGCTGGAGATCATCCACAGCAACACCGCACGCGTGAATGACATCATTGAAAATGTGCTGCAACTAAACCGCCGTGACCGCGCCAAGCCCGAGGATCTGTCCCTCAAAGACTGGCTGGCGCATTTCATCGCCGAATTCACCCTCAGCCAGGGTTGTGCCGCCGAAGACATCAGCATCAATATCGAACCCGGCAACATCATCGTTCGCATGGATGCCACCCAGCTCCACCAGATTCTGTGGAATCTGTGCCAGAACGGCCTGCGCTACAGCCGTGACCACCCCGGCCAACCCAAGCTGGAACTGCATGGAGGACAGCAGCCCGGCATCAGTCATCCCGTGCTCGACGTCATCGACCACGGCCCCGGCATCAAGCCGGAGGACGTACAGCACATCTTCGAGCCCTTCTTCACCACCGACGCCAGGGGCTCGGGGCTGGGGCTCTACATCGCACGCGAACTCTGCGAAGGCAATGCCGCACGCCTGAGCTATATCGCCATACCCACCGGCGGCAGCTGTTTTCGTATAGAATTCGCCGATACCCGGACACGCACCAACAAACCATGACACCACCTTCCCTCGCCCTCATCGTCGACGACGAACCCGACATCCGCGAACTCCTGGAGTTGACCCTGGGGCGGATGAACATCGAGACCCGTTCAGCGGCCGATCTGGCCGAGGCCCGAGAGCGACTGTCGCAGCACCGCTTCGACCTCTGTCTCACGGACATGAAGCTGCCGGATGGCAATGGCATCGAGCTGGTCGAATACATTTCCGCGCAGCACGCGAAAACCCCGGTGGCGGTGATCACCGCCCACGGCAATATGGAATGGGCCATCCGCGCCCTCAAGGCCGGCGCCTTCGACTTCGTCTCCAAGCCGGTGGATTTGCATATCCTGCGCAACCTGGTCAACACCGCGCTCAAAGTCTCCGAAAGCCACCCACGGCTGGATCGCCGCTCACGCAACGAACTGCTGGGCGATTCCGAAGCCATGCAGCGCACCCGCGCCACCATCGCCAAGGTCGCACGCAGTCAGGCCCCCATCTACATCAGTGGTGAATCCGGCACCGGCAAGGAACTCGTCGCCCGCCTGATCCATAATAAAGGGCCGCGCACCAACCAGCCCTTCGTGCCCGTCAACTGCGGCGCCATCCCCGACGAACTGATGGAAAGCGAATTCTTCGGCCACAAAAAAGGCAGCTTCACCGGCGCCGTCGCCGACAAAGACGGACTCTTCCAGGCCGCCGATGGCGGCACTCTGTTTCTCGACGAAGTCGCTGATCTGCCCCTGCAAATGCAGGTCAAGCTGTTACGCGCCATCCAGGAAAAGGCCGTGCGCCCGGTGGGTTCCGCGACAGAACAATCCGTCGACGTACGCATCCTCAGCGCCACCCACAAAAACCTCGCCGCACTGGTCGAGGACGGCAGGTTCCGACAGGATCTTTACTACCGCATCAACGTCATCGAGCTGCACGTCCCGCCCCTGCGTGAACGCCGCGAAGACATCGCTCTGCTTACTGAGCACACTCTGCACAAACTCGCCCGGCAGACCGGCCTCGACACCCCACACATCACCCCCGGCGCGCAAAAAAACCTCAACCGCTACCTCTTCCTCGGCAATGTCCGCGAACTGGAAAACATCCTCGAACGCGCCATGACCCTGTGTGAAGACAACACCATTCGTGAGCAAGACCTGCAACTACCCACCCACCCCCAAGCCAGCCTGCCCATACCCAACCCACTCGACTCCGGCCAGATCCAGTTGGAAAAGCACCTCGGCGAAATCGAAAAAAAGGCCATCCAGCAAGCCCTGGAACAGACCAAATACAACAAGACCGCCGCCGCCAAGCTGCTGGGACTCAGCTTCCGGGCACTGCGTTATCGGTTGAAGAAATTGGGGTTGGAATAGGCCACAACGCACCCTGCAAACACTCCCCACCTCAGATTGAGGACTTACGTAACGCGTACTACTATTAAATGATGATTCGCAGCTTTGCGGATAAACTGACTGCCGCCGTGTACCTGGAGCTCAGCGTCCGCCGTTTGCCACCCGACATTGCCAAACGGGCACATGAAAAGCTGGTCATGCTTCATCACGTTAAACTGAAGTTCGAATAAGAATTCCTCTCATTTACTCTATAACCTCCAGATATCCATGAGCTTTTTCTCGATTCTTGGCACTTTCCGGTTCAAAGTGTACCCATGTAATATGCGCTTATTATGCTTGCAAAGTAGTGATATTTGTAT
>DRKN01000169.1 GCA_011051755.1 Gammaproteobacteria bacterium | reverse complement strand
GGCCTGAAGGTTGCGTCTGCTGTGTGGTGACTCTTACTTAGTCGCCGGGTTAATAGAAGCACCCTAAATGGCTGCACTAGTGTGGTGTAACATATAAAGTGCACCTATCAGAGGCCCGCAAATGCCCCAAGACAAGGCGCAGTCCGCCGTTAATGGCCCCCTCCCTTAACAAGGACTGGAACGCAGGATTGGGGCATTTGCGGGCCTCTGATAGGTGCACTTTATATGTTACACCACACTAGTGCAGCCATTTAGGGTGCTTCTATTAACCCGGCGACTAAGTAAGAGTCACCACACAGCAGACGCAACCTTCAGGCCATGTCCTGCGGGGAGGAAACCAGCAGCACGGTGACATTGTCACTGCCGCCGTTATCCAGCGCCGACTGAATCAACTGATCAACCGTTGCCTGCACATCGACTTGCCGTGACAAAATACGGACAATCTTATCCACGCTCAGCTCACCACTCAGCCCGTCGCTGCACAACAGAATCTGCTGACCGGGATACAAATGCCCCCGCACCAGCCCCACTTCGAGTCTGCTCAGACTCTCCATGCCGATAGCCTGGGTAATGAAATTCCGCTGTGGGTGAATTTCCGCCTCTTCCGCGGTAATGTCACCCTGATCCACCATCAGCTGCACCAGGGAGTGATCGCGGGTGATCTGCGTCAGCGTGCCATGACGCCAAAGATAGGCCCGGCTGTCCCCAACCCACACCACTTCGAAACTGTCACCATCGATCTTCACCGCCAGGGCTGTGGATCCCATACCGGAGCGGCCCTTGCCATCACGCACGGCAGCGAGCACCGCGTGGTGCGCTTTGACCAGCGCCTCGGCCATCGGCGTACCGGAACGGACTTCCTTCTGTACCTGCTCGACGACAATCTGACTGGCCACCTCACCGCACTCGTGCCCCCCCATACCATCGGCAAGCACGCATAGCCTCAACTCTGCGTCGATGAGGTAACAGTCCTCGTTACGAGACCGAATGTGGCCGATATGGGTGTCATGTCCGCAAGTAAAAATAGTCATCGTTAAAGCGTGATTCCAGTCTACAAATATGGTACATGCAATTAGCAAAGCCAATAAAGGGAGGGAACCATAGCGAAACACAATATATGGTGCAATAAAATCCGCGAAATAATTGCAGATAAGTCAGTCCCGAAAAGGCCGTCAACGTTCGGGTAGCAGGCGGTATGCATTACTATCGATAAAAATATTCACCAGATCCCGTTCGATTTTACCCCGTGCCGCCTCATCACGGAGGATATCCAATGCCAGTTCTTCCGGCAGGCTCTGTTTGTAGGGGCGGTCTCCCGCTGTCAATGCATCGTAAATATCCGTCACCGTCATGATACGGGCCTGCAAGGGAATCTGTTCGCGCCCGAGTCCTCGCGGGTAACCGGAACCATCAAGCTTCTCGTGATGGCTGTAGGCAATATCAGGGACAGAGGCCAGCCCCTTGGTCCATGGGATGTGCTGCAAAAAGGCGTAAGTATGCGACACATGGTATTCGATTTCCTGGCGTTCATCCGGCGTCAGGCTGCCACGCGCCAAAGTCAATGCCTCCATTTCAAACGCCGACAGGAGTGGGATAGGCTCCCCTCCTTCACCCGGGAAACAATAATCCACCACTTGCTGCAATGCCGGAGGAATCGTCTGATGAAAGACAGCAGGCTCATTGGCCTCGACAATGAGCGCCATAAACTGGTGAATACGCTGTGTCTCCTGCGCCAAATTCCGCTCCATACGACGCCGGCGGATACGAAACTCTTCCGCACTCAGCTGCTCAAGTTCCTGCTGATCCAGTAATTCACGGTAGGCATGCCGCTCCAGGCTGGCACAGGCGTACTGGAAGCGTGCCTGCATCAATTCAAACTGGCGCGGGTACAGCTTGTGGGATTTTGTCAGCACATGCTCTCGCACGCCGACCTTGCCAAAGTCATGCAGCAGGGCGGCGTAACGCAATTCATTCATCTGTTCGCGGGTAAAATTGACCTCACGCAGTGCCGGCACACGGGAACGCCCCACGGCCTCGGCCAAACGCTGGCTGTATTCAGCAACGCGAAACGAATGACCCGCGGTACTGGGGTCTCGTGCCTCGATAGCATGCACCGAGGCGGTGACGAAGCCTTCGAAGAGCTGTCGGATATCCTCGACCAGACCCAGATTTTTCAGTGCAATGGCGGCCTGCACGCCGATGCCGGAGAGAATTTGCAGATCTTCGCTATCAAAGGCATGCGTACTGCAGGTATCCACCTGAATCAGTCCCAGTACCTCATCATCGAGCAACAGCGGCACACACATCACACTGCGAATACCCAGGCCGATGATGGATTCGTGGCTGTCGAAGCGTTTGTCGCTGCTGGCATCGCTGGAAAGAATCGCCCGGCGCCGGCTGATGACCTCATTGACAATCGCACGCGACAAGACGGCCTCCACCGACCGTTCCTCGCGGCTCATCGCCACCACGGGCTTGAGCGATTCACCGCATTGCCCCGGTTCAATACACAGCAAACCATAGGCATGCGCAGCGGCGGGAAAGATATCGAAGATGAAATCCATCACCTTGGCCAACAAGTCTTCGTGGTTATTCTGACCACCCAGACCAATACTGACCTGCGCCAACGCCCGCAAACGGCGCTGTACGTCTGTGGCCGTAACACGGTCTTCATGCAGGTTGGCCTTAAGAAGCTGCAGGGCTTCCTGGGCATCGATGGCCATGCTCAGGTCGGGTTTCGAGGTTTTCGAGCCGACCAAAATCATCGAGGCGCTGCTGACCTGCCGTTCTGCCAACCCCTCACCAGCAATCAAGGCCAGATCAAAGGCCTCTTCATTATGCCCGATTTCAGACTCCCATGAACAACCGGCCGGCGCATCATCATTGCCACTGGTCGCTGGGCGAAAACGTAGATGCACCCCACCTAACTGGAGATTACTCCCTTCACGCAAGGCATAGAACGCCTTCGGCGTCAGCGGACGTGCATTGAGCAAGGTACCATTGGTGGAATCGAGATCCTGGATTACATAACCGCCGTTGCGCCGTATAATCCGTGCATGCTGGCGGCTGACACGGCTGTCCGGCAGGCGAATATGGCTATCACAGTCAGCCGACTCTTCTTCACTGCGCCCAACCAGCGTCTCATCGTGAAGGGGAAAACTCTTGCCAGCAAGGGCGCCATTGAGCACCTCCAGCGAGGCCGTATGAAGGGTGTCAATCATTGTCATGAAACATCAGCCATCACGTCGAAAATCCAAGCCAGAATACGGAAATCATCTCAGTGAATACCACTTTTTGCCCATTCCTTCGATCTTTTTCGTGCAAAATGCCCAATATTTTTTCTTACCTGGATGCCGACACCAAGAACAGGCGCTCTTGGATGGGGAGCGAAAGCACGACTGCATGGACGCAGGAGCCGTTGCCGCGGATGCGGTCGCTTTAACGCCACAGGACATCCCCTCTCCGTCACCCATCATTACCGAGTCGGGTACGAGACTTTTTGTTAAACCAAGGCCCTGTGAAGCCCATGCCCTGCGCAATCTTTACGATAAATTCCATAAAATATCCGGGCCAACACAAACATCGAATCAGCAACAAGGTTTTATTACCTCGAATCAATCCCGTATCCGCGTATAATGCTCCGGGACAGTACCATCGGAACGGAATTTTTTAGGTATTGAGCATAACTTTGCAGGCACCAACAGTGACCAACAAAATACTGAAAGTCCCCAAAAAATTAAAACCCGTCACCCTGTGGGTACACCCCGAAGGCCGTGTCCGGGGTTCACTCTATTTGCGAGAGCAAAGCCCCGACCATGCCGGCCCGGAACAACCGCTGGAGGTTCTCAACCAATGCACCCCATTCGTTGTTATCAAACGCGAAGAACCGGATGAACTACGGTTTTATAACATGCGCTCCATCATCCGCGTGGAATATGCCGTGGAACAAGAGCCATGCACGGATATCCCCCGGCAACACTGCCAGATGCAGATGATGGATGGCTCATTTATCGCCGGCTCCATCTGTGAGCAGCTGCCGCCAGCACGCGCACGACTACTGGATTACCTTAACCGAACCGATGAATGCTTTATCAAGATGCACATGGACGAAGGTAGCATTTACCTCATCAACAAGGCCTACATCATCCATGCCCATGTGGATGATGCAGCCGACGACGCACGCTAACAAGAGGCCCGCTGTATGAGCCTGCTGTCCGGTTTTCAGGCAAATCGCGCCATTGCCGCGTTGCTGACGGAAAACGCTGCCGCAACACCCGAGGGCAAACGGGCCGCAGTCAAACTCAAGCAAATCGGCGAACCCGCCATTCCCAAACTCATCGAAGCCCTGGGCAATACCGAGCACCCTGCGGTGATTGAGCAGCTGCTGCTGGGCTTCGTACGCAATACCACCCTGTCCTATTATCTGACCGCCCTGGCCAGCGCAGACGACAACATCGTCGCCGGCGTCAAGCGTATCCTGTGCCGTTCGGGCGACTTCGAGCCCAACCAGCTGTTCGAACACTTCGACCATCCGGACATATCCAAGTCGGCCCTGAGTGAAATCCTCATGGCCCACTCGACACGTGTCAAGCCCAACATCCTGCTGGGCATGCTGGATCACGTTTCCAGCAAAATTCGCCCCATACTCTACCGGCTGCTGGACATGGTGGCCGACGAAGCGCTGCTACCGGACATCATCCACCGACTGAACAGCAAACAACCCATGGTACGCACACACCTGGTGCAGGTATTGGCCCGTTTTGACAGTCCGCACAGCCTGAATGCCCTGATCGGCGCCCTCGACGATCCCAACAAGGCGGTACGCCAGTCCGCCCTGCAGGGCCTGGCGAAGATGCAGGCGCCGCAGACGGTCGAGGCCATCTGCCGGCTACTCGGTGACCCCGACCTCACCGTGCAGGCCACCGCCATTGAGACCCTGATCAAGATCCGCGCCCCAAATACCGTAAAATACCTGATCGATGTCCTGCAGGATGAATCCGAATATGTGCGCCGCGCCGCCGTGGAAGTCCTCAACGAGATCGGTGATCAGAATGCCGTCAAGGATTTACTCAACGCCCTGCGCGACGTGGACTGGTGGGTCAAGGTGCGCGCCGCCGACGCCCTCGGCGCCATCGGCGGCCCCAAGGTGTTCGACGCCATCCTCGCACTGATCCGCGACGAAGACGAATTTCTGCGCCGCACCGCGGTGGAAATCCTCAACACCAGCAAGGATCCGCGCGCCTTTGATCGCCTCATCGAGGCCCTGCGTGATGACGACTGGTGGGTGCGTGAACGCGCCGTGGACGCCCTCGCCGGTATCGGCGACGAACGCGCCGTACCCCACCTCATCACCATGCTGGAAGAAAATCCCGAGGCGGGTCAGGTCGTGATCCGCGCACTGCACAGTCTGGGTGACAAGCGGGCCATCAATCCGTTACTAAAACAGCTCGAGCACGCCGACAACACGGTGCGCAAAGAGGCCCTGCGCGCCCTGCAGACCCTCACCGATGAACCCAATGCCGGCAGAGTGCAGGAGGCCGCCACTGAACTCATGAATGTGAGCCAGGACGAAGTGGGCAATGTCGCCAGTGAGACGGTGAAAACCCTCGTCACGCGCTACGGCGACCGCAGCACCCGTATCATGAACTCCCGGGATGAGATCACGCTGGAAGACGAACCGACACAGATGACCTCGCTCTCGGACTCACAGAATACCCACGCCCTCGAGAGCAGTCCCAACGTCATCGACAGCAGTGACGGCATCATCAATCCCGCCAAGTTGGTGCCCAACAGCATCCTCACTGATCGCTATCACGTCGTGCGCAAGATCGGCGAAGGCGCCTTCGGCACCGCCATCCTGGTGGACGACCTGATGGTCAACGACCAGTTCGTCCTCAAATTTCTCAATCCGCATGTGGCCTCGGATGAGAACATGATCCAGCGCTTCCTGCACGAGCTGCGCTACGCACGCAAGATCACCCACGAAAATGTCATCCGCATCTACGATCTGGTCACCTTCGGCCAGACCTACGCCATCTCCATGGAATACTTTCCCAGTCATTCGCTGGCGGACGAGTTGCGCAAGGATGGATTGATGAACCGCCAACGCGGGCTGCACATCCTCGGCGAAATCTGCCGGGGCATGGCCCGTGCGCAGGAAGTCAGCGTGGTACATCGTGACCTCAAACCGGCCAACATCCTCATTAACGACGAGGATATCGTCAAGATCGTCGACTTCGGCCTTGCCGCTGCGGCCAGCAAGTCCGACTCCCGTCTGACCAAGAGCGGCATCCTGGTAGGCACTCCGACCTACATGGCCCCGGAACAGGTACGCGGTCGCACTATTGATTCACGTACCGATATCTATACGCTGGGCATCATCATGTATGAGCTGTTCAGCGGCCAGGCGCCGTATACCGGCGAGGAATCCATGGCCATCCTGTTCAAACATGTGGAGGGCAAAGCCAAGCCACCCCGTGAGATCAACCCGGAAATCCCCAAATCGCTGGAGACCATCATCACCAAGGCCATGGCGGTCGATCCCGAACAGCGCTTCCAGACCTTCGATGAACTGCGGACAGCGCTCGAGACCGTTGCTAGCGGAATAGGACAGACCTGATGGCCCGCATCGACGCCTTCCTCAAGCTGGGCCGCGAACAGGGCTGCACCGACATCCACTTCGCCGTCGGCACCCCCCCGCTACTGCGACTGCTGGGCGACCTGGCGCCGATCAAATACCGTGCCCTCAGCGCGGAAGAGCTGGAAAGCCTGATCTTCGAGATCCTCAACGACAAGCAACGTGCGGCTTTCGACGCCGGTCAGGATCTGGATTTTTCCTACCAGGGCGACGAAGTCGGCCGCTTCCGCGTCAGCCTGTTTCGCAAGATCGGCGGCATCGGCGCCGCCTTTCGTATCATCCCACCCGCTATCCTGACCCTGGAAGACCTGGCACTGCCGCCGGTAGTGGCCAGATTTCTCGATGCCAACCAGGGCCTGATTCTGGTCACCGGCGCCACCGGCACCGGCAAATCCACCACCCTCACCGCCATGCTGGATCTGCTCAACAAGAGCCGGCGGCTGAATATCATCACCCTCGAAGACCCCATCGAACAGATCCACAAAAGCCAGCTGTCGCTGGTGGTACAACGTGAGGTGGGAACCCACGTCGAGAGTTTCGCCGAAGGTCTGCGCGCCGCCCTACGCGAAGACCCGGACGTGATCCTGGTCGGCGAGTTACGCGACCCGGAAACCATCATGATGGCCATGACCGCCGCCGAGACCGGACACCTGGTGCTGGGCACGCTGCACACCACGTCTGCCGCCAAAACCCTGGATCGCATCATCGACGCCATGCCCACCTCACAAAAGACCCAGGCCAGCCTGTTCCTGGCCCAGCATTTGCGCGGCGTCGTCAGCCAGAAGCTGGTGCGCGCGGCGGATGGCCGCTCACGCAAGGCCATCGTGGAAATCTTCGTCAACACCCCGGCCATCGCCAATCTGATTGTCAGCGGCAAGGTCTTCCAGATTCCCGCCGTGCTGCAAACCGGACGCGACAAGGGCATGCAGTTGATGGATCAGGCCCTGCTGGAGGCCATCCAACGCAAAGAGATCGACCCGGACGACGCCTACATCCACGCCACGGAAAAACAGCAGTTCCAGCGCTTCGTCAACGATCCTGATCTGCTGCCCCAGGTCGACCTGGCCGTCTCATGAGCCGCGTCAACGCCTTCCTCGAACTGCTGGTCAAGCAAAAGGGCTCCGATCTGCATCTGGTGTCCGGCAATCCACCGCGCATCCGCCTGTTTGGCGAAATCCACGCGGTGAAATACCGTGAACTGAGCAACGACGAGACCCGGGATCTGCTGCTCGAAATCATGCCCGAACACGCACGGCAACGCTTTGAGAGCCGTGGCGGCGCCGACTTTGCCTATGAAATCCCCGGCATATCCCGTTTCCGCGTCAATGCCTTCCGCCACCTCAATGGCATCGGCGCCGTATTCCGTGCCGTACCGGGCAACGTCGTGCCACTGGAGGAACTGCGTCTGCCCGTGTCGCTGAAAAACCTCGCCCGCCAGCGCAAGGGGCTGATTCTGGTCACCGGCCCTACCGGTTCCGGCAAGTCCACCACCCTGGCGGCGATGATCGACTACATCAACAGCCAACGCAAAGGCCACATCATCACCATCGAAGACCCGGTGGAGCACCTGCACGAAAACAAGGGCTGCCTGATCAGCCAGCGCGAGATCGGCGAACATACCGACAGCTTCGCCCACGCCCTGCGCTCCGCCCTGCGCGAAGACCCGGACGTCATCCTGGTCGGTGAGATGCGTGACCTGGAGACCATCAGTCTGGCCGTCACCGCTGCGGAGATGGGTATCCTGATCCTCGCTACCCTGCACACCAACGGCGCCGCTGCCGCCATCGACCGCATCATCAACGTCTTTCCGCCCGGTGAAGAGCCCTATATCCGCACCATGCTCTCCACCTCATTGTGCGGCGTGGTCTCACAGCAGTTAGTGCGCGCCGCCGATCAGCGCGGCCGACTTGCAGCTGTCGAGACTCTGATCAATAATGCAGCAACATCGAACATCATTCGTGAAGGCAAGACCGAGCAGCTCGAAAACGTCATCCAGGGCGGCGCCCTGCAGGGCATGCAGAGCATCGACACGGCCTTGCGTCGACTACTCGACGAAAAGCTTATCACGGGTGAAGAGGCCTACCGGAAGTCACGAACCAAGTCGAACTTCGAGCAATACAGGGAACAAGATGAGTCAGCCCCAACCCCCACGCCAACCGCCCAAAATTAGTCTGGTGAAAGATTCCAGCCCTCCGTCAAATCCTACAGAAGGAACCGCCCCCATGGCGAGTACGGAGTCCCCCAAGGCCGAACGAAAGCTCATTTTGACGCTGGAAGGCGACGTGGTGCGCGAATACACCGTCGGCCCCAGAAGCATCAGCATCGGCCGCAAACACGGCAACGACATCCAACTCAACGACCTCACCATCAGTGGTCGCCATGCCATGATCACCAACATCCCGGACTATGTCTTTATCGAAGACCTGGGTAGCACCAACGGCACCCTGGTCAATGGCAACCACATCAAAAAGGTGGCGCTGGAGCACGGCGACATCATCCAGATCGGCCATCACCAGTTCACCTATCTGTGTCAGACCGAGGCCAAATACGAACCCACCATGTTCGTCAAGGCCGAGTTCGACGAAACCCAGATGATCATCCCCGAATGGGATGAGACCAATGAGGCCATCATCAAGGGCCAGCCATTGGGTGGGCTACGTACCCTCAACGGGCCCGTCACCAAATCCGTGATGGAGCTGCGCAAGGCCTACAACGCCATCGGCTTTCAGAGTAAACGCATGGCCCTCATCACACGCGGCACCAAGGGCTACACCATCGCCGCCGTCACCAGCACCCGCAGCCGGCGCGCCATGGACATCCCCCTCGTCAACGGTATTCCTCTGAGTACAGACCCCCAACCCCTGAATGAAAATGACGTCATCAATATCGCCGGTTTCGAAGTGGAATTCTATTACATTCGCTGACGACTCTTTCTTTTATGGCGACGGTTACACGCCGATCAAGGACACACAACTTCACTGAGAGAAGGTTGAAATGAATGGAAGACTGATCCTGACCCTCGATGGAGAGGTCATCAACGAATACCCCATAGAGGAAGAGTCCCTGACCATTGGTCGCAAGCACGGCAATGAAGTACAACTCAATGACCTCACTATCAGCGGGCGCCACGCACTGATCATCGCACAGGGCAAACAGACCTATATCGAGGATCTGGGCAGCACCAACGGTACCCTGCTCAACGGTAGCCACATCAAAAGCGCCATACTCAAACATGGCGACATCATCCAGACCGGCCATCACCAGTTCACCTTCCTGTGCGAAGGTCAGGTAAAATATGAGACTACCATGTTCGTCATGGCGGAACAGGATGAAACCAAGATGGTGTTGCCGGAATGGGAATCCCGTGAAGAAAGCATCGAGAGCCAACCCCTGGCAGGTCTTCGCACCCTCAACGGCCCCCTTGCCCGCACCGTCATGGAACTGCGCAAGCCCTTCAACACCGTGGGCTTTCAGGGTCAGAAGTTGGCGCTCATCAGCCGTGGCCTGGAAGGCTACAACATCTGTGCCGTGCCCTGTAACCAGAATCACCAAAGCACCGGCGTCTCCCTGCTGAATAATGAACCCCTCGCTTCCACACCACAGAACCTCAAGACCAGTGATATCATCAATATCGCCGGTTTCGAGGTCGAGTTCTTCCTCATCGACTAATCCAGATATTTCATAGGTTTGCGCAAAAATCCATCGAACCGAAATGTACCAACAGATATGCCCACAAAACTCTCGGATAGCAATGGATCAAGCAGGACGCCCCTGGACGATAACAGGCTCATATTACTTGTATTTCAATAAGTTATAGATATTGCCAGTCCAGTAAAGGAGAGGCACGGACAATCCAAACCAATGACAAAGAACCATTACGGCAACAGATGAATGCCAAGATGGAAAAAGACGAATCGAAAGCACTCTATGAAAAACGCAAAGTCATTGTAGAGCCTGTATTTGGCCATATCAAAAACAGTGGGTTTCGTCGTTTCAGTGTTAGAGGAAAAGAGAAGGTGGGGGGGGGGGGGGGGTTTTCATTGGTGTGCGCTACACCCAATCTGAAAAAATAGCCCCATCAATGCTCGATGGATTAATCTGCCCAGGTTTTGGAAATTTAAGCAAAATGAGCGATTAAAGGGGAATATGAACCCAAATAACGTAAAAAAGGGGGGGTCGGACAGCTTCCTAGCCAGCGCACCTGCCTGACAAACGACTTGAACCTCGCTGAACCCGATTGAGGATAGTCTTTACCTGCATCCCGCCCTCCCGTCTTTGAATGATGGTTGTCTGCTAACTCCATCGTCTCAAAGACTGGGTGGGATGCTCTACTTAATTCGTCATATCGGCCTGATATCCTCAAAAAATCTGTACTACCGGCCCACACTGACCCATAGATTCTGCTGAGGAGCCGAAGAAAGCTCTTCTACATTCCGCATGATTTCCTATCCTTCGCGTTCTTCGCGGCTTCGCGTGAGCACCTCTGTACGGCTCCGTGTTCACCCGGCTTCATGATGAAAGATCCCTTGTGGCGCATGCAGTAAACACCAAATCGCCCCGTCGAACTTTGTAAGGCTTTTTCACCGCGGGACTGACAATGTAATTATCGCCTTTCGGATACAGGCCGCGGAACACCTCGACCGGTTTCGCATTCAGTTTGCCCGGATTAATCTTGCACTCCATGACATCCACACGATCACGCCCACGGCGGATCACGAAATCCACTTCCCGATGTGACTTGTCCTGCCAGTAGAAAATATCCTCGTCCGCGAAGCGGAAACGTAAGCTGTCCAGAACAAGGTGTTCCCACAACAGGCCCCGGTCATCGTCACGGATAGTATCCCAGCCTTTTTCGAAAGTGACGAAGCCGGTGTCGAAGGCATAGCACTTGGGCCGGCTGACGATCTCACGCTTGCCGCCGCCATGAAAGGGTCGCAACAGGTGCACCGCGTGGGCGACCTGCATGGCCTCGATATGGGCCTTGACCGTGGCGCGACTCAACTCACTTAAATTCGCCAGTTGACTGTAATCCAGTTGCCCACCGCTGTGGCGGAGCAGAAGCCGGAACAGCGACAAAAAGCCCTGGCGGTTGCGGATACCAAACAGTTCCAGAATGTCCCGGGCATAGAAACTGTCGATCCATTCATTGAAAAATGCGGGATCCTTGCGCACCGCCAACAACGGCTCGGGTAAGCCGCCGTGCAGCAGGCGGCGGTCCAGATCAGGCACGCCGAAGGGCTCGGCGCACTCCTCCCAGAGCACCGGGCACAGGTGAATCGCCTGTTTGCGCCCGGTGAGCGAATCGCGGAACTTGCGGGTCGCCGCCAGCGTGGAAGAGCCAGTAGCCAGGACTTTCAGATGGGGGTATTCGTCGGCGGCAATCTTCAGCAGGCGACTGGGGTCATCGAGATGATGCACCTCATCAAAGATCAGAACGCAGCCCTTCGCCTGGCTGTCGAAATACAGCTCCGGATCTTCCAGCGCTCTCAGGGCGGAGGGCAAATCACAGTTCATGTACACCGCGTCGGGCAGCATCCGGGCCAGCGTCGTCTTGCCCACCCGTCGCACACCGGACAGCCAGACGATAGACCGCCGGGCCCAGGCCTGTTGAACCCGGTTCAGCCAGAGGGATCGTTTAATCACGTCATCATATTATACATTTGGTCGACTAATTGCAAAGTATGGTTCCGGGCGAATCGTGACACACACAGATTTTCATGCCGCAAAAGGCATTTTGGCGACATAAAAACGTTTTTATTTGTCGTTTATCACTAGTGTGGTGTAACGTATAAAGTGTACCTATCAGCGTGGTGGGAAGCCGTTAGCTGCAAGGCGCGTCTCGCCGGGAATGGCGTGCCCTTTTCAAGAGACGCAACGCCGCAGATGACGGCTT
>DRKN01000168.1 GCA_011051755.1 Gammaproteobacteria bacterium | reverse complement strand
GTGGCACAGGGACGTGCCACGTCAACCCGCGAAGCTGGTGAGAGCCCGCGAGCGGAATGGAACGTTCAGGTGAAATTTCGACGTAGAAAGAACCTGGAAAAAGAAATTGGCTCCCCGGGCCGGGCTCGACAATTTTGCCGGGAGCAAAATTGGGCGTGCGCCAGCACGCCCGAAGGGCGTGGCACAGGGACGTGCCACGTCAACCCGCGAAGCTGGTGAGAGCCCGCGAGCGGAATGGAACGTTCAGGTGAAATTTCGACGTAGAAAGAACCTGGAAAAAGAAATTGGCTCCCCGGGCCGGGCTCGAACCAGCGACCCAATGATTAACAGTCATTTGCTCTACCAACTGAGCTACCGGGGATTGGAGGCGTGTATGGTACTGATCCGCCCCCCCGGGGTCAACCGCCCGCAGGCCCCGGCCCACGGGGCTTCGCGGCATGCGCCGGACCTCCCCGGGGATCTCGCGGGGGCATCCACAGGCGGCCTCAGGAGGCCGCCGGACAGCGCAGCGGACGCCCGTCCGCGCGGCGATCGCTGATCCGCGGGCGCCCGCTCCAGCTGACGATCACCGCCCGCGCCAGTGCCGGCTCGCCGGGTACGCACAGGATGAAGGTACCGTTCATTTTCGCCATGCCGTCGGGGCGGTAGATGAAGTAGCGGCGGCTGGGGAAACCCCGGAAGCGGATGTGCACCCGGTCCCGGGTGGCGGGCTGGGCGTGGAGCAGGGGTTCCGTGTCTTCCCGCTGGCGGTTGTGATTGCGATCCACGAAGACGATCCAGCCTTCCGACCAGTCACCACCCCGGCTGCAGCGGCGCCCGTCACGGCTCTGGCAGACCATGCCACGGCTGCCTTCCCTGATGGCGGCGGAGCGTGCCAGGGAGAGGCTGGCCGAGAGCGCGTTGACCCGCGTGGTGAGTTCGGAACTGCCCAACAGACTGCTAAAGGCGGGGATCCCCAGGCCAAGCAGAATGGCGCTGACGGCCAGGGCCAGCAGGATCTCGATGAGCGTGAGCCCCGCCACCGCCCTGACGCACCGATGAGGTCGGCATACGGGTCGAGAAGCAAGGTCAGATGAAAAGCGTGGCCCGGCCATCCATTGGCCGGGCACGCAGCGATTGTTGACGTCCATGTCAACCCCCCACATCCTTGTGGTGTAAAGACTACGCGAGGAGGACGGCGCTGGCTGTCGGTGAAAATCTGAAAATCGTGTAGGACGATTCCGACACGGGGACTAGATCTTTCGTATGCGCTCCAGGGCGGTGTCCAGATCCTGCTGGCTGGTGGCAAAGGACAGGCGCATGAAACCGGGTTGGCCGAAGGCCGAGCCGGGCACCAGCGCCACCCCGGCGTGCTCGATGAGGTATTCCGCCAGTTGTACGTCGTCCTCGACCCCGTCCAGGCGCGCGATGAAGCCACGAAAATCCGGGAACAGGTAGAAGGTGCCGCTGGACGGCAGGCACTGGATGCCGTCGATGGCATTGAGCGCCGCGTGGACCCGGTCATGGCGCAGCCTGAACTGTTCGCGCATGGTGGCCACGCAGGTCTGGTCGCCGTTGAGGGCCGCCTCCGCCGCCGCCTGGGAGACGGAGGCCGGGTTGGAGGTGCTCTGGGACTGGATCTTCTTCATCGCCTGGATGAGGGGCGCGGGTCCTCCTGCGTAGCCGATACGCCAGCCGGTCATGGAATAGGCCTTGGAGACACCGTTGAGGACGATGGTGCGGTCATACAGATCGGGGCAGACCATGAGGATGTTGGCAAACGGCTCCTCGGCCCACAGGATATGTTCGTACATGTCATCGGTGGCCACCAGTACGTCGGGGTGGCGCGCCAGCACCTCGCCCAGCGCCGCCAGCTCGGCGCGGGTGTAGGTCTGGCCGGTGGGGTTGGACGGGCTGTTGAGTACCAGCAGGCGGGTGCGCTCGGTAATGGCCGCCTCCAGCTGCTCGGCGGTGATGCGAAACTGCTGGTCCATGCCGGTGTCGATGATCACCGGCGTGCCGTCGGCGAGCAGCACCATGTCCGGGTAGGACACCCAGTAGGGCGCCGGGATGATGACCTCGTCACTCGTATCCAGCAGGGCCTGGCAGAGGTTATAGAAACTCTGCTTGCCGCCGCAGGAGACCAGGATCTGGTCCGGCTGGTAGCTCAGTCCGTTGTCACGCTGGAACTTGTCGATGACCGCCTGCTTGAGCGAGACGGTGCCGTCCACCGGTGTGTACCTGGTCATGCCCCGGTTGAGGGCCTCGATGGCCGCCTGCTTGATGTGATCGGGAGTATCGAAGTCCGGTTCCCCGGCGCCGAGGCCAATGATGTCCTTGCCCGCGGCGCGCAGGGCATTGGCACGGGCCGTGACGGCGAGGGTAGGGGAGGGCTTGATGCGCGACACGCGCTGCGACAACTTCATGGAGGGATCCTTGGGGTCCAGTTTGGAGGTCCTGTAGGGCATTTTTATGACGGCGTGTAATATACTGGAAAACCAGCCGGAACCGTTAGCCCATGACCCGACAATTTGAGTTGCAGTCCGAATTCTCCCCCACCGGGGATCAGCCCGCCGCCATCGAGGGGCTGGTGGAGGGCCTGTCCGCCGGCGAGGCCGCCCTGACCCTGCTGGGGGTGACCGGCTCGGGCAAGACCTTCACCATGGCCAATGTCATCAGTCGCCTGCAGCGCCCGGCGTTGATCCTCGCGCCCAACAAGACGCTGGCCGCCCAGCTCTACGGTGAGATGCGCGAGTTTTTCCCCCACAACGCGGTGGAGTATTTCGTCTCCTATTACGACTACTACCAGCCCGAGGCCTATGTGCCGGCCACCGACACCTTCATCGAGAAGGACGCCTCCATCAACGAGCACATCGAGCAGATGCGCCTGTCGGCCACCAAGGCCATCCTCGAGCGCCGCGACAGCATCATCGTCGCCACGGTGTCGGCCATCTACGGCCTGGGCGATCCGCGCCAGTACCTGTCCATGGTGCTGCACCTGGATCGCGGTGACCGCATCGACCAGCGCCGGATCCTGCGCCGCCTGGCCGAGCTGCAATACACCCGCAACGACGTGGAGCTGCACCGTGCCACCTACCGCGTACGCGGTGAGGTCATCGATATCTTCCCCGCCGAGTCGGAGCGCGAGGCGGTGCGCGTGGAGCTGTTCGACGACGAGATCGAGTCCCTGAGCTATTTCGATCCGCTCACCGGCGAGGTCATCCGCCGCGTGCCGCGCCTGACCATCTACCCCAAGTCTCATTACGTCACCCAACGCCAGACCGTGCTCGACGCCATCGAGGCCATCAAGGCAGAGCTGCGCGAGCGCCTCGCCGAACTGCGCGACAACAACAAGCTCGTGGAGGCCCAGCGCCTGGAGCAGCGCACGCGCTTCGACCTGGAGATGATGGTGGAACTGGGCTACTGCTCGGGGATCGAGAATTACTCGCGCTACCTCTCCGGGCGCGCCGCCGGCGAGCCGCCGCCGACCCTGATGGACTACCTGCCCGACGACGCGCTGCTCGTCATCGACGAGTCCCACGTCACCGTGCCGCAGCTGGGCGGCATGTACCGCGGCGACCGCGCGCGCAAGGAAAACCTCGTCGAATACGGCTTCCGCCTGCCCTCGGCACTGGATAACCGGCCGCTGCGCTTCGACGAATTCGAGAAGCTGGCGCCGCAGACCATCTTCGTCTCCGCCACCCCGGGCCCCTACGAGGGCGAGCACAGCGCTACCGTGGTGGAACAGGTGGTGCGGCCCACCGGCCTGGTGGACCCGGAAGTGGAGGTGCGGCCCGCCACCAGCCAGGTGGATGACCTGCTCTCGGAGATCCGTGCGCGCGTCCAGCGCGGTGAACGGGTACTGGTGACCACGCTGACCAAGCGCATGGCCGAGGACCTGACCGAATACTATGCCGAGCACGACGTGCGGGTGCGCTACATGCACTCGGATATCGACACCGTGGAGCGGGTGGAGATCCTGCGCGACCTGCGCCTGGGGGAGTTCGACGTGCTGGTGGGGATCAACCTGCTGCGGGAGGGTCTGGATTTGCCCGAGGTGTCGCTGGTGGCCATCCTCGACGCCGACAAGGAAGGCTTCCTGCGCTCCGAGCGCTCGCTGATCCAGACCATCGGTCGCGCCGCCCGCCACCTCAGCGGCAAGGCGATCCTGTATGCCGATCGCGTCACCGGCTCCATGCAACACGCCATCGACGAGACCGAGCGTCGCCGCCAGAAGCAGCAGGCCTATAACCTCGAGCATGGCATCACCCCGCGCGGAGTACAGAAGGCCGTGGCCGACATCATGGAAGGGGCCTACGGCCCGGCGGGCTCGCCCGAGCGTTTTTTGCAGGTGGCCGAGGAGACGCTGGAATATGCCGCCCTCGATACCAGCGCCCTGGAGAAGAAGCTCAGTGAAATGGAGGCGCAGATGTATCGCCACGCCCAGAACCTGGAGTTCGAGGAGGCCGCCCGGCTGCGTGACGAGATCCGCAAGATCGAGGAACTCAACCTGGGCCTCGTGCCCCGGGCCTCCAACCAGTAGCGGGCCGGCCCGACAGGCCACTGGTCACGGGGCGGAATTATTGTATAATCGCAGCCCGTTTCCTGGCGTGGTGCCTGCGGGCCGTCCGGCCCACCACGCCGAAGAAGAAATATAGTCGCGTAGCTCAGTTGGTTAGAGCACTACCTTGACATGGTAGGGGTCGGTGGTTCGAATCCACTCGCGACTACCAAAATTAGCTGTTTTCATCTTGTGGTCGCGAGTGGATGAGAACGGAGTTCGACAATTTTGTCTGGAACAAAATTGAACGCGCAAAGCGCGGCCCGAAGGGCGCCGCACAGGGATGTGCGGCGTAAATCCACTCGCGACTACCATTTTTCCCCATCTGCTTTCCTTAACACCACACTATTGCGCCCAGTTCTGCGCTGAAACACGCGGATTGTTCAATAATTGAACAGTTTCGGCCCGGATACCCTGTTTTCCACGCTGTCACGTCAACCGAATTCAGTTTAATCCATTGTAATAATGGAAAAATCGGCTGTGGCTCATATCCGGGTTTTTTGCTGTGGGATTTGCTATTGCCCGGTTATTTTGCTTTACTTTCAACAATGTTCAGCGCTTGAACGCATAACGCCACGGGAAGGGCAGGAACGTCCGCACAAGCCAAGTGACCGAAAATACAGGGAAACAAGACAAGGCCTGGTATCTGATCTTCTCCAGGCCCGGACAGGAACAGGTCGCCCAGCAGCAACTCATGCAGCAGGGCTATACCACTTACCTGCCCATGGTGCGTGCCGCCAAACGCCGCAATGGCCGCCGGCGCTACGTTCGTGAACCGCTGTTTCCCCGTTATCTCTTTATCCAGCTCGATCAGATCACTGACAACTGGGCGCCCATTCGCTCCACCATCGGTGTGTCCACGCTGGTGCGCTTTGGTATGGAACCGGCGCCGATCAGCGATGCGATGATCCGCGCCATTCGTGAGCGCGAAAATGCCGAAGGCCTTCACGAGATCCACACCGAGCTCCGCGAGGGCAGCACGGTACGCGTGCTGGATGGCCCGATGATGGGACTGGAAGGTGTATTCATCGCTCGTTCGGGGGAACAGCGTGTGATGATCCTGCTGGAACTGATGGGCAAGCTCGCTCGAGTACAGATGGATGTGGATGCCATCGAAGTGGTAAACGGATAGACCGGCATATGAACGACAAAGAGAACAAGGAAGAAAAAATGACCCTCGAAGTTCTCGATGCCGTCGGCCGCAAGAGTGACATCAGTCAACGCCATCTGGCCCAGGAACTGGGGGTGGCGCTGGGACTGGCCAATTCCTATCTCAAGCGCTGTATCCGCAAGGGGCTTATCAAGATCAGCGACGCGCCGGCCAATCGCTATCTCTATTACCTGACGCCAAAAGGCTTTGCCGAAAAAAGCCGCCTTACCGGACGCTACCTCAAGCACTCATTTTCATTTTATCGTCAGGCAGGGGACTCCTGCCGCAAGGCCTATACCGTGTGCGCAGAGCGCGGTTGGGAACGGATCGTGCTGTGTGGTATTTCGGACCTGGCCGAAATTGCTATTCTGCGGTCCTATGAAACCACCGTTGATATTGTGGGCATCTACGATCCTCACACGGAACGTGATCGTTTCGTCAATCATGACATTTGCCACGATCTTTCAGAACTCCCCGACCATGACGGGTTTCTGATCACTGATCTCAACGCACCGAAGGTCAGTTATGAATACCTCGCCAGCAAGATTGGCGCGGAAAACATTATCGTGCCGGACGTCCTGCGTCTGGATACGAGCGACATAGCCGGTAGCTGATCAACTCAGCTGGTACTGGCGAGCGAGGAAGCCATGCGGCGCACGAATGTGCACTGCAGGGCGGTAGCGTGTCTGAACGTATTATCAAGAAAACAGAAAGGATCCATAGCCAGCTTGAACACGGTTAAGAAATTTTGGCAGCTTCTTCTGCCCCATCAGAAACATGCGGCAATACTGTTACTTTGCTTCATGTTCACCGGGATGTTGCTCGAGACTCTTGGAGTTGGAATGGTTGTCCCGGCACTCGCGATCATGACACAGGATGATCCGGCGTCTCAGCTTCCAGTTTTGCAACCAGTCATCACTTTTCTCGGTAACCCAACGCGCAGAGAACTCGTGGTAGCGGGTATGCTGTTTCTTGTGGCGATATATACCATCAAGGCATTTTTCCTGGCATTTCTCGCGTGGAAGCAATCCAGGTTTGTCTTTGGTCTACAGGCCGATCTTTCCAAGCGTCTCTTCAAAGGTTATTTGAGTCAGCCCTATACATTCCATCTGCAAAGAAATTCAGCTCAACTGATTCGTAATGCCACAACCGAAGTTAGTCTGTTTTCAACCGTCAGTCAGTCAATGCTTGTTCTCTTGAGTGAGATGCTCGTATTGACAGGGCTTTCCACGCTTCTCATTGTTGTCGAACCTTTTGGGGCTGCGATTGTTCTGGTTGTGCTTGCGCTCGCAGGATGGATTTTTTATCGCATGACGAGATCCTATATTCTGAAATGGGGAAAGGTGCGGCAATACCATGAAGGACAAAGGATACAACATCTGCAACAAGGGCTTGGTGGTGCGAAGGACGTAAAACTGCTTGGCAGAGAAAAAGAGTTTCTTGATCAGTATGATTTTCATACTGCCAAAAGTACACATGTGGGCCAGCGGCAAAGTGCACTGCAGCAGTTTCCCCGGTTGTGGTTGGAACTTCTGGCGATTATTGGTCTGGCAGTACTTGTCCTTGTCATGATTTATCAGGGAAAGCCTCTGGACAGCCTGCTTCCCACACTTGGGTTGTTTGCTGCTGCCGCTTTCCGTTTAATGCCGTCTGTCAACAGAGTACTGATTGCGCTACAAGGCATGCGCTTTGCAGTTCCCGTTATCAACACCTTGCATGACGAAGTATGTGATTTCGAACGGAGAAGTTCTTTAGAAAAGGTATCAGACTGCTTTGTACCAAGGCTGAGTAAGACCCTTGAGATGGATAGTGTCACCTTCAGGTATCCGGATGTTGAGCAAGATGCGATAAGGGAAGTCAGTATCGAGATTGGGAGCGGTGAGACAGTCGGCTTTATTGGCGGAAGCGGTGCGGGAAAGAGCACCCTGGTGGATCTGTTTCTCGGCTTGCTTAGTCCAGTCACGGGCGTCGTCAAGGTGGATGGCATCGATATACAGGGAAATCTTCGTGCGTGGCAGGATCAGATCGGGTATGTCCCTCAGAACATATTTCTCACGGACGATACACTAAAGCGGAACGTTGCATTCGGATTGCCAGATGATCAGATCAATGATGAAGCAGTCGATAAGGCGATTCGAGCGGCACAACTGGACCAGTTTGTTGATTCTCTGCCTGAAGGACTGAATACCGTCGTGGGAGAACGGGGTGTGAGGCTCTCCGGCGGGCAGCGTCAACGCATCGGGATCGCGCGTGCGCTGTACCATGATCCAGGAGTACTGGTATTGGATGAAGCAACCAGCTCTCTTGATACGGAAACTGAAGAAGGTGTCATGGAAGCAATATGCGCCCTGCATGGTAGAAAAACCATACTAATTGTAGCGCACCGTTTAAGTACGGTGGCCCATTGTGATCGTATCTATCGTATCGAGGATGGGTGTATTGTCGCAGAAGGCCATGCCGAGGCGATGCTAACCACTGCCACAAACAACGGATACGGAACACATTAGAAAACATGGAATACGATACTCGCAAGGAGTGGACATGAGAAAACTGATGATGAGTTCCGGCCACCTGGAAGAGATTGCGCAGAAAAGGTTCTCAGAGCATATAGAGGTTGTGGACAGATCTCGTGATTCCTTGACGAGCATTGTTGTCGAAGCTGGAAAAATTCTGGCAAAAGCCCTTCAACAAGAGAGAACAGTGTTTTGGGCTGGTAACGGGGGCAGTGCCGCGGATAGTCAGCACCTCGCGGCTGAGCTTGTAGGGCGGTTTAAACATGATCGAAAGGCTTTGCGTTCGATTGCGTTGACAACTGATTCGTCCATCTTGACTTGTGTTTCAAACGACTACTCGTACGACGACATATTCTCCAGGCAAATTGAAGCATTAGGCCGGAAAGGTGACGTTTTTGTCGGGATTTCGACATCAGGGGGGAGTAGAAACATACTACGCGCGTTACATGCAGCGAGAGAGATTGGCGTTCACACGATTGCCATGCTTGGCAAGGGAGGGGGCAAAGCGACAAGGGTTGCCGATTGCTCAATTGTCATCCCATCTGATTCTACCGCGCGTATTCAGGAGACTCATATTTTGGTTGGTCACATACTCTGTGAAGTTATCGAAACGGAACTCGGATTTGGCTGACTATACATTTGATAAAACCCGCTTTCACACCGTTGTATTCGATTTTGATGGTGTATTTACCGATAATCGGGTATGGATCGATCAGGATGGAAGGGAAAGCGTCTGCTGTGATCGTGCTGATGGGCTGGCATTCGATCTAGTGCGCGCCTTTCGTAAAAAGGGTGAACTGAATATTGAATTGTTCATTTTGTCAAAAGAAGCCAATCCAGTGGTGACTGCGCGTGCAAAAAAACTTGGTCTGCAGGCATACTGTGCTGTTTCAGACAAGCTTGGATTCCTCAATCAATATTTAGCCAATAGGCCCGGCTCAACAAACGGGTTTGACGGGCTTGTTTATCTTGGTAACGATATAAATGACTTACCGGTTATGCGCGTTGCTGGATTGGCTGTTGCTCCTTCTGATGCGCACCCCCTTGTTCGTGAAGTGGCTCATGTCGTTTTGTCAAAACAAGGGGGGAGAGGTTTTGTAAGGGAGTTTGTTGAAAAACTGCTTGGTTTAGACCAACTACCGAAGGATAAAATCGATGAGCTTGTATCTAATAGCTGAAATAGGCATTAACCACAATGGGGACTTGGGAATAGCGCGCAAGCTTATAGATGCTGCCGCAGATGCAGGATTTGATGCCGTGAAGTTTCAAAAGCGGACAATCGATAAGGTCTATTCGCAGGAGTTTCTAGATAGTCCCCGGGAGAGCCCATGGGGTACAACACAGAGAGAACAAAAAGAGGGTCTCGAATTTGGTCAACGTGACTATGAGGAAATTGACCAGTACTGTAAAGATCGGGGTATTGCCTGGTCCGCTTCTGCCTGGGATCTGGATTCTCAGGAGTTTATCAGAAAGTTTGATGTCCCTTTTAACAAAGTGGCATCACCGATGTTAGGGCATAAACCTCTGTTGCGAGCAATAGCTGAAGAGAGAAAAAAAACATTCATCTCTACCGGAATGGCGACTATTGATGAGATTGATGAAGTTGTGGATTTGTTTGAAAAAGAAAACTGCCCGTATGAGCTTATGCATTGTGTGAGTACTTACCCTATGAAGCAGGAGGATGCTAACCTGTTGTGTATTCCAATGCTCAGGGACAGGTATGGTTGCAAGGTTGGGTATTCCGGTCATGAGACCTCCCTGCTTAAAGTATGTTCCGCTGCAGTCGTACTCGGTGCGAGCTCCCTTGAGCGACATATAACCTTAGACAGGGCAATGTATGGCTCTGATCAGGCCGCATCGGTGGAAACGCACGCACTGCGTGATTTTGTCGCCACAGTAAGGAAAATCCCGTTGTTGTTGGGGGTGCCCGAAAAAAAGCTGACGGACGCGGAGATGGAAATCAGAAATAAACTTCGTGTTGAAGTCGATGGCTGATGTCCTCATGTGTAAATGTGTTTTATGAGTATTTTCCAGAAATGTATCAGTATGGCTTTCGACTATATATGAGTGTCGAGGCGTTCTCACAAGCTAATCATTTCTCACTTATTCAGGGAATATATATCAAGTGAAACTTGTCCATCTGGCAAACTTTAACAGTACTAATGTTGGCAATGGTGCGCTAATTCATGGGCTTGAGAAAACAATGGAAGAAGACTTCTCCATTTCTATAGATTGGAAAAGGGAGCCGTGGGATGACTATACATTCGGTCTTAGGGATTTTGACCAGGACTTCGTTGATAAGATAAACCAGTCAGATGGGCTGATTGTGGGTGGGGCTGTTACGTTTAATGGGAGAGACTACAATGACAGAACAGGTACTCGTTTTGAGCTGCCATTTCAGTACTGGAATAAAATAAAAAAGCCAGTTGTTTTTTATGGCTTGTCCTACAGGTGTTGGAAAGGGCAAGAGTATCATCATCTCGATAAGCTTAAACGC
>DRKN01000167.1 GCA_011051755.1 Gammaproteobacteria bacterium | reverse complement strand
GCCCGGAGGGAGGCCCGCAAATGCCCCAATCCTGCGTTCCAGTCCTTGTTAAGGGAGGGGGCCATTAACGGCGGACTGCGCCTTGTCTTGGGGCATTTGCGGGCCTCTGATAGGTGCACTTTATACGTTACACCACACTAGTCTCAGGAGGGCTTCAACACCATGCCGGGCAGCCGTTTTTCACTTGAAGTCCAACCCCGCATCCCCCCCAGGATCGGCCGTCTCAAAGAGCTGGCCAACAACCTGCTTTACACTTGGGATCGCAATGTACGCTCGCTGTTTTACCGCCTGGACACGGACTTGTGGGAACAGGTGGGCCACAGCCCCAAGCTGTTTCTGCGCCGCGTCGCGCAACAACGGTTGGAAGAGGCCGCCGAAGACCGTATCTTTCTCGATGATTATTATCGCGCACTGACAACCTACGACAATTACCTGCAACAACCCCCGGCCTCAGAGGCCGGCCTGCTCGACCCCAAACACAACCTGGTGGCCTATTTTTGCGCCGAATTCGGCCTGCACGAAAGCCTGCCCATCTATTCCGGTGGCCTCGGCATTCTCGCCGGCGACCACTGCAAAGCCGCCAGCGACATGGGCGTGCCCTTCGTCGCCATCGGTCTGCTCTACCGGCAGGGTTATTTCCGCCAGACCATCGACAATCAGGGCAATCAGGGCGCCCACTACGCCACCACCGATTTCCATGACCTGCCATTGACCCCCGCTACCACTACCGAAGACAAGGAAATCCGCATCACGGTGCAGGCCAATGCCCACGACATCCAGGTCAAGGTCTGGCAGGCCCAGGCCGGGCGCATCCGCCTGTACCTGCTGGATACGGATCTGCCGGAAAACAGCGAGCAGGATCGCTCCATCACCTACCGCCTCTACGGCGGCGACAAGAGCACCCGCATCCAGCAGGAGATCGTCCTCGGCATCGGCGGTGTGCGCGCCCTGCGCGCACTGGATCTCAAGCCGACCGTATGGCACATCAACGAGGGCCACTCCGCTTTTCAGATACTGGAACGCTGCCGGCAGTTCACTCATGCCGGCATGGATCAGACCCAGGCCCTGGAACAGGTGGCGGCGGGCACCGTATTCACGACTCATACGCCGGTGCCTGCTGGCCATGACATCTTCGACCGCCACACCATCGAACACTATCTGGGCAGCTACATCCCGCAACTGGGCATGGATATCGATACCTTCATGGCCCTGGGCGAGAGCGCCGACCACAACAAGGCTAATTTCAATATGACCTCGCTGGCGCTGCGCGGCTCCCGCTTTCACAATGGCGTATCGCGTATCCATGGCAAGTTCGCGGCGAAGATGGAGAGCTACATCTGGCCGCAGGTGCCCACTGAAGAAAACCCCATCGGCCACATCACCAACGGTGTGCATGTACCCACCTTCCTCGCCCGCGAGTGGGTCAATCTGCTCGATGTACGCTATCCCCAATGGCGTAACGAACTCAACAACGCCGATTACTGGCAGATCATCGACGAGATTCCCGATCACCGTTACTGGAGCCTGCGCCAGTCGCTGAAAAGTGAGATGCTGGAAGGTGTGCATCGCCGCGCCCTGCATCAGCACCACCGCAACGGCTGTAGCGAGGCACAGATCAAGCGCCTGCTGAAACACATCGAGCCCACCGATACCAATACGCTGATCATGGGCTTTGCGCGGCGCTTCGCCACCTACAAGCGCGCCGCGCTGCTGTTCTCCGATCCGCAACGCCTGTCGCGCCTGCTCAACGACCCGCAGCGGCCAGTGATCCTGATCTTCGCCGGCAAGGCCCATCCCAAAGATCAGCCGGGACAGGCGCTGATCCGCACCATCTATGAATTTTCCCGCCAGCCCGATTTCGAGGGCCGGGTGCTGCTGCTGGAGGGCTACGATATGTCGCTGGCACGCAAGCTGGTGACCGGTGTCGACGTGTGGCTCAACACACCGGAATACCCCATGGAGGCCAGCGGCACCTCGGGTGAAAAGGCCGGCATCAACGGCGCGATCAATCTCAGTGTGCTGGACGGCTGGTGGGGAGAGGGTTTTCGGGGCGACAATGGCTGGGGCATCACCCCGCATGGGACGGAATTTGAACCTGTCTATCGCGACCAGGAAGAGGCCAAGGATCTGCTCGACATCATGGAAAAAGAGGTCATTCCGCTTTACTACGACCACAATGGCCGCGGTTATTCAGAGGGCTGGGTACGCATGTCCAAGGCCTCCATGCGCACCACCATTCCACATTTCAATGCCCAGCGCATGATGCGCGATTATGTGCAACAAATGTATGGCCCGGCCGCTCGCCATCAGGCGCGCATGGCGGAAAGCGACTTTTCCGGCGCCGCCGAACTTGCCCGCTGGAAGACGATGATTCACAAGGCCTGGCCCGGTGTCCGCCTTCGCCAGCTCGAAAAACCGCCCACACAGATCAAAAGCGGTGAAAACATCCCCCTGCGTATCGCCGCCAATCTCAACGGACTGCAGGCGGAAGATGTCATCGTGGAATGCCGGGTGGGAACCGAAGACGGTACTGGCGATTTCACCCTCCGGGAAAATCACGCCCTGAGCCCGGACGGCGTCACGGATGCCGGCGAGACCGTCTTCAAGCTGGATCTCAACCCGGATCTGTCCGGTCTGCAGTATTACCAGCTGCGCATCCACCCCTTCCACCCGCTGTTGGCACATCGCTTTGAAACGGGCGACATGATCTGGCTGTAGTCCATTCCGAAGCGGGCCATGGCCGCGATAGAGATTTATTGCCACAGAGGCACAGAGAAGGCAATATTATTAGTCTCCATAATCCTCTGTGCCTCTGTGCCTCTGTGCCTCTGTGGCGAAATTTGGAATCCATCGCGGGCATGGCCCGCTCCTACATACACGGCCCTGCTGGCCGCGTCGCCTAAAGCGCCTACTGTTGGCGCGCCTCTTGCGAAGGACTAAGGCCATTCGCTACGAGGCGCGCCTCGCCCTGGACGCAGACAGACCAACTGAACCCGGTAATATCACATTGAAAGAGTACTCATCTCTGTACACAGCACATGATGGGCTACATTCATCTGATCAGACCGTCTCTCGCCAGCCGGCAGATTAGGATTCGTCCCTCCCCCCAACCGTGATCCGTGGGGTGGGCACCACCCACCAATGCAGACTTCCAGCGTAAGAACGGTTCCTCAGCCCCGGGGGGCACGCCCGTACAGACGCACCAGGTGTTCCACGCGACTGTTCAAGTCCACCGGCACCTGATCCCAACTGAAACGCCAACGCCAGTTACCTTCCGGCTCACCCGGCACGTTCATGCGCGCCTCGCTGTCGAGACCAAGGAAGTCCTGCAACGGCACCACCGCCAGCCGCGCCGTGGAGGCCATGGCGGCACGAATCAGTCCCCACGGCAGGGAGGCGGCATTGCAACCCAGGTAGTCACAGATGTAGTGCTTGCTGTCATCACTGAGCTGCTGCACCCAGCCCGGCGTGGTGTCATTATCATGGGTGCCCGTGTAAACCACGGCGTTTTTGCGATGATTATGCGGCAGATAGGGGTTCTCAGGGCCGCCGTCGAAGGCAAACTGCAGGATCTTCATACCAGGGAAGTTCCAGCATTCCCGCAGGGCTTCCACCTCCGGCGTGATCACGCCCAGGTCTTCAGCCACCACCGGCAGGTAGGGAAAAGCCGCCTGCAGGGCCTTGAACAGGGCATTGCCCGGGCCCGCCACCCAGTGGCCATCGATGGCCGTCTCGGCATCGCCGCGGATGGACCAGAAGGCCTCAAAACCGCGGAAGTGATCGATGCGCACCAAGTCGAACAGCTCCAGCGCGGTGCGCATGCGCTTGATCCACCACAGATAGCCATCCTCGGCCATACGGTCCCAGCAGTAGTGCGGATTGCCCCAGCGCTGCCCGGTGTCGGAAAAATAGTCCGGCGGCACGCCGGCAATGGTAATGGGTTGACCATCGTCATTGAGATCGAAATATTCACGGTGCGCCCACACCTCGGCGCTGTCGTGGGAGACGAAGATGGGCATGTCGCCAAACAGATCGATGTCGCGAGCATTGGCATAACGCTTCAACGCCAGCCACTGACGGAAGAACACGAACTGTTCGAAGCAAACCTGCTCGACACAGGGCTGCAGGCGCTCACCGACCTCGGCCAGGGCCTGACTGTCACGATCACGCAAGGCCTGCGGCCACTGGAACCAGGGTGCCCGCTGGAAGTCGTGGCGCAGTGCTTCGTAAGTGGCGTAATCGTCCAGCCAGGCGCGGTGACGCTCACAAAAATCACGCAACTCCTGCCACTCGTGTTCACTGGCGCGCGCCACGAAACCTTCGTAGGCGGCATCCAGTCTGACCTGTCGCGAAGCATGGTCAGGCAGGCTCTCGTCGTCCAGCCAACCCCACTCACGCAGCAAATCGAGACTGATGAGATTGGGATTGCCGGCATGCACCGAGGTGCTCATGTAGGGTGACAGATCATCCAGGGTCGGCCCCAGAGGCAACACCTGCCAGACACCGATTTTCGCCGCCTGCAGAAAGTCCACGAAACGGTAAGCCTCGGAACCCAGGGTGCCCAACAGTTCGCGGCCGGCCTCGGAGGCCGAGGCAGGTAACGAAGTCGGGTGCAACAGGATGCCGGCACGCCGGCGGGAGAGAACGGGATGAGTCACAAATATTCCTTGTTAATACATAAAGCAGCTCAGTGATCGGAACCCCGACGCATGACACCACCGGTCTGGGGCTGCCCACCACCACGGGCAAACACGTGTGACAGGTATTCCGGCAACTCCTCACCTAACAATAAATAGAGCGCGGAAAGCTGACTGCGGAACAAACGCTCGAAGTCTCTCACCGCCTCGGCCGGATTGTAGTCGCCAAACCACCAAAACCAGTCCGAGCCCTCGCAGATGGCCAGCTGACGTGCGGCGGCCCGGTGCTGCTCATCCGTGAGCCGTCCGCTGGCAATCACCTTGTCGAAACAACGCTTGGCGTCGCCGAGCATATCCCAGGCGCGGTTCTTGTCGGCATCGCCAATCCAGGTGGAGAAGGTACCGTACACCCAGCTGCCGGCTACCAGGCGGGAAATATTTGTTGCTGGTGGATCATCCTGCAACACTTCCGCATAGGTGGCCAGATTCAGACGCGGATGATTGGCCAGCCCCCGGTAGAGCGCCTCAAGGAAGTAGTAGCCGTTTTCCGGGTAGTACTCCCAGGCGTTTTCGCCATCGAGGATGATGGATACCACCGCGCCCGGCCGATCCTCACAGGCATCGGCGATATTGTTCAGATGCGCCAGCAGGTTGCCTACGGCATCATCGGCATGCCAGTCGGAAAAATTGAACCCGATCAGATCCGACAGGCCATCGTCGCGAAAAAAGCAGGTAACGTCGTTGTCGGCTACCGTATAAGCGCGATGCAGGACGTGGTTTTCACCCTCGGGAAGATCGCTCTTGGCCTGCGCCAAACTGTTGCGCAGCACGTTTTCACCACTGGCGACCCAGCGAAAACCCGCCTCCTGGTAAAAGGGGATGGACTCGGTGCTGACGCTGCCCTCGGCCGGCCAGCAGCCAGTGGGTCGGAAACCGAAATAATGCTCGAAGGTCTTGATGCCTTCGCGTATGTGCCAGCGCACGCGCTCTTCGCCGCCGGGGTATTTGCCCAGCAGGGGCAACTGCACATCCGGCATCGCCTCGCGGGCCGACTCCAGATCCAGTAACAGGGGCACGATGGGATGGGCATAGGGCGTGACCGACAGCTCTACCCGGCCCTGCTCGACAAGGCGGCGATAACGGCCGATGACACCGGACAACAACTCACCGATGATCTCCATCAGTGCGCGCCGGTCACGCAGACTGAAATCGCAGCCCTTTTCGATCAGCATCTGCACGCGCTGGTTTTCACGCCGCACGGTCTCGCCCAGCCAGGCGAGGTGGTACCACATCAGCAGGTCGATCAGAAATTGCTCACTGATATAGATACCGGATTCCGGATGCTCCAGAAAACAGCGCGCCATGTCCGCCAAACGACTGTAGGGGACATAACGATTGATCAGGGTCTTTTCATTGGCACGCAGACACTGGCCAAGCAACTCCAGCCGCTCACCAGCATCGGTAGGCAGCACCGGATTGGCCAGCGCCGCCAGCAGGGGATCACGGATGCGCCGCCCATCAGACAAAAAGCCCTCGACCTGGCGGGCGTAGTCGTCCAACTGCTCCAACAACGTAGGGGCGAAATTGATCACCGCGCGCGCCTGTGGCTCGGCCTCGAGATGGGCCGCCATGTCGGTGTAATCCTTGATCGCGTGCAGATAGGTCCAGGGGAGTTGATATTCACCCTTAGGACGGTCGCAATACTGCGGCTGGTGCATGTGCCAGAACAGCACAACATTCAGCGTTGATGTTTTTGGGGGATTTTCATCGGACATAATGTAGTTCCTGGCCCAGCATTTCGGGCACAACCAACGTCACGCCATTGGGCGTGACATGAAAACGTTTGGCATCTTCGGCCGGGTTTTCACCAATCACGGTGCCTTCGGGAATCTTGCAACCCTGATCGATAATCGCCTTTTTGATACAGCTGTGCCGGCCAATCTCCACATTGGGCAGGATCACGCTGTCGTTTACCGTGCTGTAGGAATTGACCCGCACATTGGAAAACAGCAATGAGTGACGCACCAACGCACCCGACACCACGCAACCGCCGGAGACCATGGAGTCCACCGCCATGCCACGGCGATCTTCGTCATCGAAGACGAACTTGGCTGGCGGCAGCTGGCCTTGATAGGTCCAGATCGGCCAGGCGTCATCATACAGATTGAGTTCGGGCGTAACACCGATAAGTTCCAGGTTGGACGCCCAGTAGGCATCCACCGTGCCCACATCACGCCAGTAGCCCTGGCCGCCAGTCTGCACGTCGCGGAAGGCATAGGCAAAGGTGCGATAGCGCTCCATGGCCATCGGTACGATGTCGTTGCCAAAATCGTGCGAAGAACCCGGAGTATCGGCGTCGCGCAACAGCTGCTCGATGAGGAAATCGGCATTAAAGATGTAGATGCCCATGGAGGCCAGCGCCACGTCGTCCCGGCCCGGCACCGGTTGCGGATTTTCCGGCTTCTCGGTGAAATCGGTGACGCGACCATCCTCGGTCACGGACATCACGCCAAAGCCCTTGGCCTCTTCCAGCGACACCTGTAGCGCGCCGACGGTGAGATCCGCGTTGTTTTCCACATGCTGGGCCAGCATAGGACCGTAGTCCATCTTGTAGACATGGTCGCCGCCGAGAATCAGCACGTACTTGGGGGTATGATTGCGGATGATGTCGATATTTTGATAGATGGCGTCGGCAGTGCCCACATACCAGTTTTCCTCGATACGCTGCTGGGCCGGCAACAGCTCCACGAACTCGCCAAATTCACCGCGCAGAAAACCCCAGCCCTGCTGCACATGCAGGATCAGCGAGTGGGCCTTGTACTGGGTCAGCACACCGACGCGGCGAATACCGGAATTGATGCAGTTGGACAACGGAAAATCGATGATGCGGAACTTGCCGCCAAAGGGAATGGCGGGCTTGGCGTGCCACTTGGTCAATTGCTTGAGACGGGAACCCCGCCCACCAGCCATGATCAGAGCCAGGGTGTCGCGCGTAATCCGGCTGACAAATCTCAACGATTGCTGCTCATTCATAACCACTTCTCCTGATTGAAGGGCACGTCTAATAATGCCCAGATCCTGCAAGTGCTCGCATTCACTCAGCACTAGCGCTTGATCCGTAGAGCGATATGAAACTTTTCGACAATCACAAAGCGTGACGCCACTACCCCCTTACCTTTATCATGTTAGCACCAACAGCCGCGTGTTCCGCAGGTATTTTTTGCGCAGACCGGCCACGTCTTCCACCAGGTACCGCATCTCATGAGCGCCATATCCGCCTTCTCCCCATCACAGATCAGTAAGATTATCGAGGCCCGCCACCACGATCCCTTCGAAGTCCTCGGCCGCCACAAAATGGGCAAGGGCGATGTTGTCTGCGTATTCCAGCCACGGGCGGAAAAAGTCACCCTGGAGGGTGGGCACGCCATGCAACGCTATCAGGAGACTGACCTGTTCCTGTGGCGCGGTGACGGCAAGACACTGTCCAAGCCCTACACCATCACCTGGATTGACGACACCGGCAACAGCCACCAGCGCATCGATCCCTACTGCTTCGGCCCACAGCTCGGCGACTTCGACATGCATCTGTTCGCCGAAGGCACCCATCTGCACGCCTACCGTTTCCTCGGCGCCAATCCGAAAACCGTCGACGGCATTGACGGTGTGCTCTTCGCCACCTGGGCGCCCAATGCCCAGCGTGTCAGCGTGGTGGGTGAATTCAACGACTGGGACGGCCGTTGCCACCCCATGCGGGTACGCGGCGGCAGCGGCATCTGGGAACTGTTCCTGCCCGGCGCTGGCGAGGGGGCCCATTACAAGTTCGAGATCCGTGACCAGCACGGTCACCTGCACCTCAAGGCCGACCCCTATGGCCGTGCCTTCGAACGGCGCCCAAGTACCGCAAGCCGCATCACTGCCGATAGCCGTTACCGGTGGAACGACGCCAACTGGCAACAACACCAACAACAGCTCGACTGGCTGCACGCCCCCCTGTCCATCTATGAGTTACACCCCGGCTCCTGGCAGCGTGACGACAACGGCGACTTCCTCGACTACCGCACCCTGGCGCACCGCCTGGTCGGCCATGCCCGCCACCTGGGCTTCACCCACATCCAGCTGTTGCCCATCACCGAGCACCCACTGGATGCCTCCTGGGGCTACCAGACCACCGGCTACTTCGCCCCCACCAGCCGTTTCGGTTCGCCCGACGACTTCCGCTACTTCGTCGACCACTGCCATCAGCACGGCATCGGCGTACTCATGGACTGGGTGCCGGCGCATTTTCCCAAAGACGCCCACGGCCTGGCGCGTTTCGATGGCAGCGCCCTGTACGAACACGAAGACCCGCGCAAGGGTGAGCACCAGGACTGGGGCACGCTGATCTACAACTACGGCCGCAACGAAGTCAAAAGCTTCCTGCTCTCCAGCGCCATCTACTGGCTGGAGGAATTCCACATCGACGGCCTGCGCGTGGACGCCGTGGCCTCCATGCTCTACCTCGACTATTCGCGCGACGACGGCGAATGGCTGCCCAACATCTACGGCGGCAGCGAAAACCTCGAGGCCATCGACTTCATCCGCCACATGAACACGGTGATCCACGAGCACCATCCCGGCTGCCTGACCATCGCCGAAGAATCCACCTCCTGGCCGCAGGTCTCGCGTCCCACCTGGCTGGGCGGACTGGGCTTCAGCATGAAGTGGAACATGGGCTGGATGCACGACACCCTGACCTATTTCAACAAGGATCCCATCCATCGCCACTACCACCACCAGCAGCTCACCTTTGGCCTGCTGTACGCCTTCACGGAAAATTTCGTGCTGCCCTTTTCGCACGATGAAGTGGTACACGGCAAGGGCTCCCTACTGGCCAAGATGCCCGGCGACGAATGGCAGAAATTCGCCAACCTGCGCCTGCTCTACACCTACATGTACACCTACCCGGGCAAGAAGCTGCTGTTCATGGGTTGCGAATTCGGCCAGGGTTGCGAGTGGGATTTTGACGCCAGCCTCGACTGGTACCTGCTCGACTATCCCTCACACCACGGCGTGATGGATCTGCTCAAGGATCTCAATCATCTGTACCGCGATACACCGGCCCTGCACCGGTTCGATTTCGACGCCCAGGGCTTCGAGTGGATTGACTGCAACGATACCGCGCAATCCACTATCAGCTACCTGCGCAAATCCGCTGACAGTTTCGTGGTGGTCATCCTCAACTTCACCCCCGTGGTGCGCGAGAACTACCGTATCGGTCTACCCGCCGGCGGTGAATGGCGCGAACTGATGAACTCCGACTCCGAGTTTTACGGTGGCAGCAACACCGGCAACGGCAGCCCTATCGTCGCCGAGGCACAGGCATGGATGAACCGTCCCTGGTCCGTGGAACTGATTCTGCCGCCGTTGGGCGCACTCATCCTGACCCCTGTCTGATGACAGTTAGACAGCCATCTAAACAATAAAACAAACGATCCGTACCATGTCGAAAATTCTGTTTGTCAGCAGTGAAGCCCATCCACTGACCAAGACCGGCGGTCTGGCCGACGTCAGCGGCAGCCTGCCCGCGGCGCTGAAATCCCTCAATCATGCCGTGCGCCTGATCCTGCCCGCCTATCCGGCAGCAAAGGAAAAGGCCGGGCCGCTGAAATGCATCAGCAGAATTCGTCTATCGGGCTCACAAGAAGAAATAAAGATCCTCGAAGGCCGCCTGCCCGGCAGCCGGGTGTTCGTTTGGCTGGTGGATTACCCTCCGGCCTTCATGCGTGACGGCAACCCCTATCTCGATCCGAACGGTCACGACTGGCCCGACAATCCCGAACGTTTCGCCCTCTTCTGCCGTATCGTCGGCGAAATCGCCATGGGCCGTACCGGGCTGAACTGGCGCCCGCACATCGTACACTGTAACGACTGGCAGACCGGCCTGGTGCCGGCCCTGCTGAGTCTGGAGAGCGAACCTCCGGCCAGCCTATTCACCATTCACAACCTCGCCTACCAAGGCATGTTTCCCGCCGAGGTCTTTTTCCGCCTGGGCCTGCCGCCACAGCTATGGCACTTCGAGGGCCTGGAATTTCACAACCACCTGTCCTTTATCAAGGGCGGGCTGGCCTATGCAGACAAACTCACCACCGTCAGCCCCACCTATGCGCGGGAAATCCAGACTGCGGAATTCGGCTACGGCCTCGACGGTCTGCTGCGCCACCGCAGCGCCGACCTGCACGGTATCCTCAACGGCATCGATCTCGACGAATGGAACCCGGCGACCGACCCACATATCGAATGGCACTACACTGCCAAACGCTTCAGCGCAAAACAGCACAACAAGCGCGCCCTACAGGCAGAATTCGGCCTACCCGAGAGCAACGACTTATTGTTAGGCTCGGTGAGCCGCCTGGTGGAACAGAAGGGAGTGGATCTGATTCTCGACAGCATCGACCGGCTGGTCGAGTTGCCCGTGCAACTGGCCCTGCTGGGCAGTGGCGAGGCCCACTTCGAGGCCGCCCTGCAAGATGCCGTTGCGCGTCATCCACATAAATTCAGCGTTAAACTGGGCTATAGTGAACGCCTCGCCCACCGTGTCGAGGCTGGCGCCGACGCCTTCCTCATGCCCTCGCGCTTCGAGCCCTGCGGCCTCAACCAGCTCTACAGCCTGCGCTACGGTACCCCCCCCATCGTGCACGCCGTGGGAGGCCTGGCCGACACGGTCGTCGACGCCACCGCCGAGGCCATCAAGCAAAAAACCGCTACTGGCTTCTGTTTCTACTACGCCAGTGGCGATGCCCTGCTGCGCACCATTGATCACGCATTGGAGCTCTATGCACAGACACCGAAATGGCGTTCGGTGGCACGCACCGGCATGGCGCAGGTGTTCGACTGGCGCAGCAGCGCACGCCAGTATATTGCCCTCTACAAGGAAATCATCAAACGCCCGTAGAGGCAACCAGGTAGGGTGGGCACGTCTTTTGTGCCCACGGGTCAAATGGAGATTAATTCGAGTCTGATCTCACGCCCCCGCCGAGTGTAACATTTCGACTCACTGCCAAGTGCATCAAAAATACCGATATTTTCTGAGCGCCCATCTCACACGGATGCCGTTTATTGTAAAAACCAGATAAAGCACTTAATCCAGCCGAGATAAGTTTTTCCCTACTACGACTGTAATGACGCGTACAAATAGCATCAGAAACCGAACACAGAAAAGGTGAAGAATAGCGTGTCGAATCCATGACAATATCTCCTTAAACGATACTGGTGCAACATACAGTATTTTTCGAGCCGGTCATTGCAAGCGGAATATCCCCCTCCCTCCACTTTGGGGTATTACCACACCGAATATCCCGCGAACGCCCAAGTATTCCAAGAAGAAAAATGTTCGCAAAAATTTTATAAGCTGTTGAATATAATCTGTTTTCAATAATAACGGCAAAAATGATACCTGCCAACTTAGCAGGTATGTAGCGGAAGCGCTGTACATGATATCCCCCAAAATGTCTCATTTCTTCGTTCAATATTCGATGAGGGTTGCGAGGTGTGCGGAGAGCGGGGTCAGGTCTTGCGTTTTGCTTTTTTAGGCTATTTTTGGTATATGGTTAGGCCATTTTGAATGGGGCAAAAGGAAAGACCTGACGGGTGCGCTCTCAATATGATGTATAAGTTTGGCTCCAAATGTCCTATCATAGTAAAAACCAAAGGGGCGCACCATGTCAGCAGTTAT
>DRKN01000166.1 GCA_011051755.1 Gammaproteobacteria bacterium | reverse complement strand
GGGAAGCCGTCATCTGCGGCGTTGCGTCTCTTGAAAAGGGCACGCCATTCCCGGCGAGACGCGCCTTGCAGCTAACGGCTTCCCACCACGCTGATAGGTACACTTTATACGTTACACCACACTAGCGACCTAAAACATCATTGCGGGTGGTTTCGGCGATGGCGGCGACTTCACCGATCAGCTCATCGGAAATGCCCAGTTCTTTCAGCGTGCTACCGAGGTTTTCGACCACGGCGTCAAAGTGGCTGTCATTCAGGCCACGGGCAACCAGGTGTGCGTGGCCCTTACGCATGTCTTCACCGGTGTAGCTGTTGGGGCCACCAAAGGCCATGGTCAGAAAAGCTTTCTGTTTGGCGGCCTGTTTGTCCATGTCGACATCGGCAAAGAATGCGTTGATGCGATCATCGGCCAGCACCTTACGGTAGAAAATATCGACGGCGGCATCGACGGCGGCTTCGCCACCCAAACGGTTGAAAAGTGAATCGGACATACGGGTAGAACTCCTTGCTTTGCTGGTATCAGCGATGGTATATGCGACAGCATTGTTAGTGTCTGGCGCGGTTATGGGTACTCAGGACTGTCTCTGTTAAAGGTATAAAAAACCACGTCTCTGCGCAGAGATTGAAATATCTAGATGAAAACAGCCGGTCAAATGATGTATCCTGAATATATATAATATGCTCGGGTTATCGATGTCAAGGTAGCCGAAGGTACAAGGACAACAACTGGTCAAGGTAGGAATGCTCTGATGCAACTGACACTACATACGGATTATTCCCTAAGGGTATTGATTTACCTTGCCCAGAAAGGCGACGCCCTGTCGACCATTAGCGAGGTCGCCAGCTTCTATGCGATTTCGCGTAATCATCTGGTGAAAGTGGTGCATCATCTGGCCGGCGCCAATTTTATCCAAACCCTGCGTGGCAAGAACGGGGGTATGCGCCTGGCACGGGCGCCGGAAGATATCTCGGTGGGCGACGTGGTGCGGCAGATGGAGCCCAACTTCGATATTGTAGAATGCCTGAGTGCCGGTAAGGGTGCCGGCAATCACACCTGCTCTGTCGCCTCTATCTGCGCATTGAAAAACGTACTGCAAAAGGCCAGCCGTGAGTTTCTTGCCCTGCTGGATCGTTATTCACTGGCCGATGCCATCGTCAGTGGCAGGCAGGCGGAGATTGTTTTTCCACCGGAACAGTTCAAACGTGATCGGTAACAGCGATTCCCCGCCCTGCCTTTCGGTCACCGCTTAGATGGCCGCTGCGGCGGGCTGTTGCGGGCCATGGGTCGTCGGCAGCGGCGTATTGATCGCCTTCAGAATATCATTGATGGTACCCAGCTGCTGCATGAGATCCTCACCCTGAGCCTCCAACAGAGCAATGTTTTCCGCAAGCTTCTCCCGCGAATTCTTTATTTTTTGCAGGTTGGCGAGGCGTTTTTCCAGCTGTTGCTTGCGCTCCTTGATGCGTGCCGCCAGCGGGCGCATGACCGAACCCGCCCAGTCCTCGGCGTCCTGGTTGGCGCGGAAGAAAATATTACGCGCATGACTCACCATCGAAACAAAGAATTTCTTCACCACGAAACTCTGCTCGGTCATCGTGGTGACACTGCTGTTGCGGAATTCCTCGGCCTTTTTATACAGCTGATCCAGCTCGCGGGTATACGAAGCTGTCGCAAACAGGCTGGGATTAAGGTTGGAAAAGCCGTGTTCGTCGCGGAAACGCTCATAAATGGATTGAACGATGGCATTCGATTTTTCCGTCTGGTGGTTGACATGGGTCATGGTGTCCCGCGCGCCGTCAAAAAAAGTTTTCATGCCGCCTTTCATGCCGACGGTGGTCCAGCTATCGACCATCCCGGCACGGGTTTTGGCGATCAAGTGATCCAGTGAATCGAGCCCCAGGGATTCCACCAGGGCGATGAGCTGGCGTTTCAGCACATGGCGGCTGGTCTGGAAGTTTTCCACGTCTTTTTGATAAATGTTCTGCTCCATGCGCAGTTTCTGCATGGTTTCCATGAGCACGTCCGCGCTTTTTCCGGACAGGGAGCGCAATTCGTCCATCTGTGTCTGGAGATCAGCCAGACGCTGAGTGAGCACTCCCTTGGTGTCTTCGATCATGGCGCCGATGCGTGAGGTGATGTTGCTGCCGACCAGCTGCTGTTTGGCGGGCAGGACTTCATCGGAGAGGGTTGCTTCCAGCGCCAGCAAGCCGCTCTTCTGCAACAGAGCATCGTCGTTCTTGATCCGTGCCAGCAACCCCTTTTGGGCGGTTACCGGGTAGACGTTGCGGCTTTCCACACCCAGTATATTGGCGGTATCGCTGCACTGTTTGTCGATATTGCGCTGTACAGCGGCCTCGTCCTGCAATTCATCCCACAGGGTGTCTATCTTGTTCAGTACGACGATGAGTCCCGTCTGGCGATTGCCACGAAAGGTTCGTGCATGGGTATTCCAGATCTCTATATCGCTCTTGGTGGCCCCGGTGTCGGCTGCCAGCACAAAGATGACCGCCTGGGCATTGGGCAGCATGTCCATGGTGAGTTCCGGTTCGGTGCCCATGGCGTTGAGGCCGGGGGTGTCGAGGATCACCAGGCCCTGTTTCAGCAGGGGGTGGGGAAAGCTGATCATGACATGGCGCCACAGGGGGATCTCGATACTGACCGGTGGTACCTCGGCCTTTTCCTGCTCCTCACGGGTGTAAAGACCGAGCTGAATGGCGTTGTCGACGGGAACAGGCTTGGTCTTGATGATTTCCTGAAAGGCCTCGGCCATGGCTTGCGGGGAATCAATATCGAGGTCGATACTGATCCAGTGTGCAGGGTCTTGTTTGAATTCGCTGATGCTGGTGTCTTCGAGACGCGTTTCGATGGGTAGCATGCGGATGTAAGGTCTGTCCACCTTGGCATCGTAAAACAGCTCGGTGGGACACATGGTGGTGCGACCCGCCGAGGAAGGCAGCAGTCGTCGCTTATAATCGGCAAAAAATATGGCGTTGATCAGCTCGGTCTTGCCGCGCGAAAACTCGGCGGCAAAACCGATGGTGATATGATCGGATTCCAGTGCATCGATAATTTCATAGATGCGCAGATCGTCTTGCGGAGAACTCATGTCGTGCGCCGCCAGCCAGTTACGATAGGCTGTGATTTGCCGCTTGGTGTTGTCCTTCCAGCGGCTATAGGCGTTGAGTTGTTGTGTAAATTGTTCCTTCACCTTGCCTACCTTTTCGTTGCCAGGAGTTTTAAAGCGATGACTACGCGCACGAGGCGATACGTCCCTATCAATAACGGCCGGTGAGTGAGGAAGTTTAGAGAGATATCAAGGATTAAGCGCCCCTCTAATTCATCGACAGCTAATCATGGACTGCGCGCTCTGCATGGCCTGACGGCCACCGCCGTAAGCAGGATTAAGGGAAGAGGCAAGCATCACAACGCTGCCGGTGCAATGCTCTGTGGTATCACACTGGCGTATGAAGGGTTCAGGCGGCGAAGGTATCAATGTGCGAAGGCATCGATACGCAGGCCGTTTGTTGTCTTCGCTTGCACCGCTGAACGGGCTTTTCTGCGCACGCGGCGCGGCAAGTGCTTTGAACTGCACGTGGACATCGAGGGTCGGTTCATCGCCGTCCCAGCGATAGAAATGATCACCTACCCGGCGATCAGCCCCCGGCCCAAGTCCTGGATGGGGGCGATGAGGAGAATTTCGAGTAATTGCAGGCCGACAAGCACCAGGATGGGCGACAGGTCAAAGCCGGAAATGGGTGGCAGAATACGCCGCGCCCGGCCCAGCAGGGGTTCGTTGAGGCTGTGGATCAGCGCCACGGCGGGGTTGTGGTTGCCCGGACTGACCCAACTGAGGATGACCTGGATCAGGATGGTGAAAAAGTAGATATTGAGCAACAGCGTCAACAGCCCGGCCAGGGTGAGCACCAGCAGCCCCAGTGGCTGGATGCCGAAGCCTTGTACGGCGGCAATGAGCGACAGCTTGGTGGCCTGCAACGCGATCAGCAATACGATGCTCGCCATATCGACGCCCATGACGCCCGGAATAATGCGGCGCAGGGGCAGCAGTGGGGGGTTGGTGACCTTGACCAGAAACTGTGACACCGGGTTGTAGAAATCGGCCCGCACCATGGCCAGCAGGAAGCGCAACATCACAGCGCCCGCGTACAGGCCAAACAGGGTTTGAATCAGAAAGATTCCGGCATTGCTGGCATATGAACCGCCCATCATCCTAAGATCCTGCCTCGTCCAGCAATTTGGCCAGCTCCCGCGAGCGGTCGCGGGCAGCCTTCAGCACGTTGTCCAACAGGGCGTCGATATCGCCTGCCTCCATCGCCTTCAGGCCCTGCTCGGTGGTGCCGCCGGGCGAGGTCACGCGCTTGCGCAGGGTGGCGATAGGTTCGCTGCTCTCCAAGGCCATGCGGGCGGCGCCGAGGGCGGTTTGCAGCGTCAGCAGACGGGCGCTCTGCGCAGGCAGACCCTGCTCGATGGCAGCTTGCTCCAGGCCCTCCATGATGCGGAAGAAATAGGCCGGGCCGCTGCCGGAGAGGGCAGTGACCGTATCCATCTGCGCCTCATCGTCGACCCACAGGGTCAGGCCGGTGGCGCGCATAATGGCCTCGGCCAGATCGCGCTGTTGCGCGGAGACATCGGCACTGGCATACAGGCCGGTGGCGCCGGATTGCAATAGTGCCGGGGTATTGGGCATGGCGCGGACAATGGCCTGGCTGGCGCCGCCCAGCCAGCGTCTGAGGCTGTCGGTACGCACCCCGGCGGCCACGGAGACGACCAACGGTTGATTGCGCTGCGCAATATCGATGAGATCTTTGCAGACCTCGTGCAACACCTGAGGCTTGACCGCCAGGACGATGACGTCGGCGCTGCCGGCGCAGGCGGCGTTGTCCTCACGGGTCTGTACGCCGAATTGGGCGGCGAGGCGTTCCCGCTGGGCGGCATCGCGGTCGGCGACGCACAGGCGGGCGGGAGAAACGTGGTCAGCCAGCAGGCCGCCGATGAGACTGGTGGCCATGTTGCCACCACCGATAAAGGCAATATTGACGTCTTTCATAGTGCTTACGATACTGAGTTATTGCCGTTTGCGCCATGCCCTATTTTCTTTCGCGCCCCAAAGATATCGCTGCCCACGCGCACCAGGGTGGCGCCTTCGGCAATGGCCGCCTCCAGATCACCGGACATGCCCATGGACAGGGTGTCCAGTGCAAGACCGTCTGCGTTGAGTATGTCGAATGCCTCGCGCAGACGGCGGAAGGCGGCACGCTGGCGCTCGAAATCGCTTTCCCGGGCGGGAATTGCCATCAGCCCGCGCAAGCGCAGGCCGGGCAGGGCGCCGACGCAGCTTGCCAGTGCGCACAAGGCATCGGGGCTGGCGCCGGACTTTGCCGCCTCAGCACTGATATTGACCTGCAGACAGACATTCAGTGGCGATAAATCCGCTGGACGCTGAGCGCTGAGACGCCGGGCGATCTTTTCGCGATCCACGCTGTGCGCCCAGTCGAAATGGTGGGCGATGGGCCGGGTTTTGTTGGACTGGATGGGGCCGATAAAATGCCATTCCAGATCCAGCCCGGTGAGCGCCTCCTGCTTGCCCAGCGCCTCCTGCAGATAGCTTTCACCGAAAGCGCGGTAGCCGGTGGAGGCCAGTCGCGCGATATCGGCTGCGGGACGGGTCTTGCTCACCGGCAGCAGTTGCACGCAACCCGGAGGGCGCCCAAAGCGTATTTCAGCCTCGCGGATGCGTCGCTCGACATGGGCGAGGCGTTGTTCAAGTAACTGGCGAGTGGTCATAGAACGGATTTTCGGCATGGTCAACGGGTCATAATATGCGTTATGTTTAGTGCCCGAACGGGTGGTGTCGCGTAAAGGATTCTACCGCATAGGTCGTTATACTCGGGAATACAGCGCCGCTTCATTTTCCAAGATCCTTATCAGATCACACAAACGCAGGAACCCATGCATGGATATCTCTGAACTGCTTGCCTTCAGCGTCAAAAACAACGCGTCGGATTTGCACCTCTCCGCGGGTGAACCACCGATGATCCGTGTCGATGGCGAGATTCGTCGCATCAATGTGCCGCACATGGATCACAAGATGGTGCACGCACTGATCTACGACATCATGAACGACAAGCAGCGCAAGGATTATGAGGAATTTCTTGAAACCGACTTCTCCTTCGAGATCCCCGACCTGGCGCGCTTTCGTGTCAATGCCTTCAATCACCAGCGTGGCGCCGGCGCGGTATTTCGTACCATTCCCAGCACCATCCTCAATTTTGAACAGCTGGGTTGTCCACAGATCTTCGAGTCCATCTCCGAGACGCCGCGTGGCCTGGTGCTGGTAACCGGGCCTACGGGATCCGGCAAATCCACCACCCTGGCGGCGATGATCGATTACAAGAATGACACCGACCATGGCCATATCCTCACCATCGAGGATCCTATCGAATTCGTACACAAATCAAAGAAGTCACTGATCAACCAGCGCGAAGTACATCGCCACACCCTGGGCTTCAACGAAGCCCTGCGTTCGGCGCTGCGGGAAGATCCGGACGTGATCCTGGTGGGTGAAATGCGCGACCCGGAGACCATCCGCCTGGCGCTGACCGCAGCGGAAACCGGCCACCTGGTGTTCGGCACCCTGCACACCAGCTCTGCGGCCAAGACCATCGACCGTATTATTGACGTGTTCCCGGCGGCGGAAAAGGAAATGGTGCGCTCCATGCTATCTGAATCACTACGTGCCGTTATTTCGCAGACCCTGCTGAAAAAGGTCGGTGGCGGACGTATCGCGGCGCACGAAATCATGTTGGGCACGCCGGCCATTCGCAACCTGATCCGCGAGGCCAAGGTGGCGCAGATGTATTCGTCCATCCAGACCGGCCAGGGCCTCGGCATGCAAACCCTGGATCAAAACCTGCAGGCATTGCTACAGAAGGGTATCATTACCAAACAGGAAGCCGCTCAGAAGGCGGCCCACAAGGACGCCTTCGTATAGGCTGCAAGATAACAGACGCTGGACAACTGATGGCGACGAAGAGCTTCGATATTCTCCGGGATTTTACTTCACTGCTGAAAATGATGGTGCGCAAGGATGCATCAGACCTGTTCGTCACCGCCGGTGTGCCGCCCAGTCTCAAGATCAATGGCAGTATTGCACCCATCTCGGATGTGCCCCTGAGTGCGGATCAGGTGCGCAAACTCGCCCACTCCATCATGAATGAGCCCCAGCGTGCAGAGTTTGATCGCACGCAGGAATGCAATTTCGCCATCGCCTTGCTGGATACCGGACGTTTCCGCGCCAACGTCTTCCAGCAGAAGAACCATGCCGGTATCGTCCTGCGCCGCATCAAGACCGAGATTCCGACCTTTGCCGAACTCGGTATTCCTCAAGTGCTGGAAAGCCTGGCCATGGCCAAGCGCGGTATGGTGATCATCGTCGGTGCTACCGGCACCGGCAAGTCCAGCACTCTGGCATCGATGATCGGTCACCGCAACCGCCACAGCCATGGTCACATCATCACCGTCGAAGACCCCATCGAATACGTGCACGAGCACAATGGCTGCATCATTACCCAACGGGAAGTCGGCGTCGATACGGTGAGCTTCGAAGCGGCCCTGCGCAATACCCTGCGGCAGGCGCCGGACGTCATTCTCATCGGCGAGGTGCGCACCCGCGAGACCATGGAGCACGCCATCGCCTTTGCCGAGACCGGTCACCTTTGCGTCACCACCCTGCATGCCAATAATGCCAACCAGGCCCTGGATCGCATCCTCAGCTTTTTCCCCAAGGATCGGCGCGAGCAGATTTTGCTGGATCTCTCACTCAACCTGCGCGCCATCGTCGCCCAGCAGCTCATTCCCACACCCGACCAGCAGGGCCGCTGTGTCGCCGTCGAAATATTGATGAATACACCACTGGTGGCGCAGATGATCCGCGACGGCAACGTGGCCACTCTAAAGGATGTCATGAGCAAGTCCAATCAGCAGGGTATGAACACCTTCGACCAGGCCCTGTACGAACTCTACAAGGCGCGCCAGATCACTTACGAAGCGGCCCTGCATCATGCCGACTCGGCCAACGAGCTGCGCCTGATGATCAAGCTGGGACAAAAGGCCGGACTGAAGAAAATGGAACAGTCGCTAAGTGGCGTTACACTGGTAAATATTGATAAGTTGTGAGCTTCTTCTACACTAGTGTGGTGTAACGTATAAAGTGTACCTATCAGAGGCCCGCAAATGCCCCAAGACAAGGCGCAGTCCGCCGTTAATGGCCCCCTCCCTTAACAAGGACTGGAACGCAGGATTGGGGCATTTGCGGGCCTCCCTCCGGGCGCGG
>DRKN01000165.1 GCA_011051755.1 Gammaproteobacteria bacterium | reverse complement strand
CAATTCGGGCTGCGATAAAAAATGAGTTTCAAATATTTCCAACATTACTATTCTCCTCGGCGCACCATTCAGGACATGCGACATATGATAGAAGGTGCCAAGGTTTTTATCAAGTGTATGTGTAAATATTTAACACAAAAATCAGACTGCTCTTGCTCTATGTTAAAATTCTGGCTTCCCCTTAACCAAGGGGATGAACCGTGTATATGGAAATATTTGGTACTCGTTCCCCACACTGTGGGGCCGTACAGGGGCTAACGCCCCTGTACCTCTTCTTCTTTCATCAAGCCCTGCTTCGGGTTGTAATAAAATGTCATTTCTGCGCCTTCCTTGTTGAGCACAATCCCCTTCCAGCAGTCCTCATCCATGGCCACCAGTGGCATCAATACCCCCCATTTCCCCTTGGCCGGGAGCCGTTCACGGCAGGCTTCAATCATTTCGGCAGTAATCCTCTCGACCGGCGCTTCTTTGCTGGCAAGATCCCGGCGTATTTGCACGGCGCTGCGGGGCCAGGGGTGGTCAGTTTCGTTGCTCCACGGCTCCAGGCTGGCCCCGTCCCAGCGGGCCAGATAGACGGTGGTGGTTTCCACCTCGGCCAGCCGGGTCGGGATTTTGGCTTCGTCCCACCAGCGGTTTTTATCGTCACCGTCGTAGCCATTTTCGATATCCAGGGTATTGAGTGCGGCCAGACTGCCACTGGCGCTGGCATGTCCTTCGGCCTCCAGCGAGACTTTTTCCAGGGCCGGGGGGTATTCTTCAGCGTCATACACGCCTTCGATCAAGCAACGGGCATCTTCGGGCATGCGGAAACCACCCCGCTGTTTGAGCAGGTGGGCGGTGAGCCAGAGCTGGCCGTGGTGGGGGTAGACATAACTCGCACCTTGTAAATAATCCTTGAACCAAGTGATGCTGACATCGCTATCCGGGTCTGGCCCGTTGACCACCAGCACGGGTTCGCCCCGCTTGCCGCGCGGGTGACGATGCAATCGCCCGGCACGCTGGATAATGAGGTCGATGGGGGCAAGGTCGGTGATCAGCAGGTCGAAGTCGAGATCCAGGGATTGCTCCACCACCTGGGTGGCGATGAGTACTTGCCCACGGCGTTCGCCGGCGGTGCTTTCCGGGCCGAAACGGTTAACGATGCGCTCTTCGATATCCAGCCGGTCCTGCATGGCGAAGCGGGCGTGGAACAGGTCGATGGCCCAGTCCGGATAGCGGGCGCGCAAGCGGGCAAATGACTCACGGGCATCAGCGACGGTATTGCGTATCCAGCAGACGCATTGCCCGGCCTTGACGGCTGCCAGCAGGCGACCTTCGACATCCTCCAGAGCATGCACCATGGCTACTTTTACCGTGCGGCGCACACTATCGCGGGTAGCCAGTCCCGTCTCATCAAGACCGGCGGCATGTGCATGAGTAAACAGCGGATAGTCATTCATTCCGGTTTTACACAAGGCACGCGTGCCCCAACCCGCCCCCTCGGCAAAGGCGTTCGCCAATTGCTGGCGCTGCCTGGCGGGCAGGGTGGCCGAGAGCAGGATGGCGCTGCCACCACTGGCGGCATGCGCCTGCAACAAACGGCACAGCAAGCGATTCATATAGGCATCACAGGCGTGCACTTCGTCCACCAGCAACAGTTTGCCGAGCAGGCCCAGCAGGCGCAGGGACTGGTGGCGCGCGGGCAGGATGGCCATCAGGGCCTGGTCGATGGTGCCGACACCCACTTCGGCCAGCAGCGCCTTTTTGCGGTTATCCGCCAGCCAGCTGCTGCAATGGCTGCTGGCGGTTTCGGTGCCATCACCATTGCTTGTTGTCTTCCCCTCTGCCATTGGCAGGATGGCCTGCCGGAAGCGTGCCGAAAGATCACGCGCGCCGTGTGCCAGTACCAGTGATGGCTTACTGTCTTCTTTGAAGAGGCGTTGGTAAATCTCAGCCATACGGTTATACATAGCATTGGCGGTGGCCATAGTGGGCAACCCGAAATAGATACCCTGCGCATTTCCCGCCGACATCAAGCGGTGTGCCAGCATGACGGCGGCTTCCGTCTTACCGGCGCCGGTCACATCTTCGAGGATGAACAGCTGCGAACCACTGTGCAGCGCAAGCTGTTCACAGTGTGCTTGCAGAGGTGTTGGTGTGTTGCTCTCCCATGCGAACAGCACCTTCAAGTCCATGGCTTCAGCGACTTCCGCTGGCAGCAACTCCGTAGCGGAAATGGCCGTTTCCGCCCTCTTTTTCGCACTGATCCAGTAAGTTTCCAGCGGCTGTACCGTTTCGGTGAACGGGAAATAGTTGCGGTTGGAACCCAGCCAGTCACACAGCACGGCAAAACCGGCCAGCCACCAGGAAGACGCCTGGCAAGTTTCGATATCGGATCGTGGAAATTCCACGCCGGGTGGCAGCAGCAGACGTGCAATATCGGTGGTAAAGGCGCTGGCGGCCTCGGCATCCTCCGTACTGAAAAAATTACTGAGTCTCCCTGACACAGCACTTCGCTGGGGTGGCGCGCCATGATGCCCGGTTACCGCCTGTATCCAGTATTCCAGTCCGGCGAAAGTATTACCGGCACGCAAGCTACCGCTGCGCTGTAGAGGCAGCAAGCCAATCTGCCGAAAGTGATCCCTGAGATGTTCGCCCCAAAGCAGATGACCCAGTGCGTCATGGCGAGGCGAATTACTGCGCGGCCACTGCCGTTGCTGCATCGAATCAAACAGATCCGGGCGGAGATTCTGAAAACTGGCGGAATACTTGCCGATATCGTGTAGCGCAAGAAGAAAGGGCAGCCAGCAGACAAGATCGCTGTCACTCAAACCCAACAATATGGCCAATGACTTCCGCAGGCGGGCATGTCGTTGCAGCAAGATCTGACCCACCGCCGCCACATCCAGACAGTGATAAGGCAGCAAATGACAGGCCGCGCCCTCTTCATTTTCTTTGCTGGCCTTTCCCCAGTAATAAAAATAGCCAGCCCCGGTATCGGTAGCTTTTGTCGATGAACTTTCCATATTGTTCTTTTTACCACCCCACCCTGTCAAAACCTGACCAGGTAAACGACTATTTTCCAGTTTTATCATCACTCCCCCTCACCCAGGCCTTCTCCCCCACAACTGAGGTGTCCGCGTAGTTTTGTGTAATCTCCCGGGTTTCGCAGGCTCATCAGGCTACTTAGCTGTGGCGCCCTCCCGGGTTGCGAGACTCCAGTCCGCGTTTTCTTCAGACTTGCCGGCCATTGTCGCTTTCCAATATCAGGCACAGATCCTTGATGACGATAAGATTCTCACCCGAAATGCCTTTATACCACCCGACCCTGTCAAAACTTGACCGGGCAAACGATTATTTTCCGGTTTTTTCATTTTTTTCATTTTTTTTTCCGGTTTTGTCGTCACGGCCTCGCCATTCCAACCTTTTTCCCAAGGGCACTGGTATCCACATGAGGGTAAAGCGCCTCCGGTAAAACGGCTAACCCGGGTTTCGCGGGCTCAACCCAGGCTACTCGGGTATGTAGTTGTCGAGGGCCACCCTCAGTTTCTCTACATGCAGTTTGCACAGCTTATCGGAATCGATGATTTCCACATCTGGCCCGTATTTGAGAATGAGGCCGTGGCGTTTCGCCACGGATAACGAAATTCTCGTGGAAAAAATCACCCCAATCGTCAAGGCTTCAATGAGGCCGTGGCATTTCGCCACGGATAACTCTGACGCTAGGGCAGCGCTCGACGGCGTTATCGAGCTTCAATGAGGCCGTGGCATTTCGCCACGGATAACTGGTATCCAGCGCGTAATCAATCGGCTCACCGGCCGGCTTCAATGAGGCCGTGGCATTTCGCCACGGATAACGAGATCAGACCTCGAAAATCAACGCCGACCTGACGAAGCTTCAATGAGGCCGTGGCATTTCGCCACGGATAACATCGCTGATCCAATCGGTGGATGGCAGTCAGTGACGCTTCAATGAGGCCGTGGCATTTCGCCACGGATAACATACAGCACAGCGCGGCCTTAAGCTGCTCGGCGACGAGCTTCAATGAGGCCGTGGCATTTCGCCACGGATAACTGCTCCTCATCGATACGTTCTCCATCGACCAGGTAGCTTCAATGAGGCCGTGGCATTTCGCCACGGATAACGGTAAAACGGGTAAAAAAAGGGTGGAAGTAAAGGAAGCTTCAATGAGGCCGTGGCATTTCGCCACGGATAACTGCCTTTGCCTCAACTGCCCGACATAGGCCTCGGCGCTTCAATGAGGCCGTGGCATTTCGCCACGGATAACTTGGTTCAAACAAAAACAAACAGATTGAAACAAACAGCTTCAATGAGGCCGTGGCATTTCGCCACGGATAACCGCCCGTTTCAGAGGCCTTGATTTTACTACGCTTGAGCCATGTATTGCGAGCAGTGCCACATCCCGGTTATACCTTACACAGGTGTTCATCTGTACAGCAGCGAAAAACCGTAATTTATTCCGAATTTTCAAAGAGTTATCCATTTGCGAGCACTCCCCGGGGAATTCGCCACCATCCAAGCACTCGCGTACACCGGGCAGAGATGGACGCAGAAAGACATCCCTCTAAACGATTACGGGCTCACGCTTCACAGTCTCGAAGGCCTTACCCAAACTGACAACACGGGGGACAACGCGATCAGCAACCCCCAAGTCAAGCAAAAGAACATGATCTTCGCCATGATGAATGAGTTCGTCAAGGGTGGCCAGCATTTCAGCATGACGTTTACGACTAAGGCGACATTGGAAAACAGACAGTTGCAACCATTCACCATAGCCGTTCATGAGTTTAAAAATGGCACGCCAGCGCCGCTGGTCGGCGATGTCATAGGTAACGATATACAGCCTTTCTTCCACGACAGCTCTTACCTCGTGGTAAAGCCGGGGAAATCATTGATGTCTCCCAGAAGATAGCGCGCCAGAAGACGGGCTTGAATTTCCAGAATACGCCGGTAGCTGACCCGGTAGCCAAACAGAGGGTGGGTTATTTCCTGACCAAGGCGACGTTCAAAGGCCGCAATGAAACGTTTACGCCCATCATTGGTCAGCGCAACACTGCCTGCCACGAAGATGAAATCACTGGGCCGCACTTCACCATTGTTAATGGCGGACAGAACACTGGATTCTGCAATGAGCGGGCGAAAGGGCTCCATCATATCCAAGGCCAGAGAGGGACGCCCATAGCGGGGTTGGTGATAAAAACCCCGATAGGGATCAAAGCCGACGGCACTCAGGGTAACGGTCCAGGTTCGTGCCAAAAGGCTATATGCGTAGGACAACAGCGCGTTCACCGGATCTGGTGGCGGCCTGCGCTTACGGAGTTTAAAGTCAAAGGAAAAATTCTGGCTGTCCGTTTCCCGTTTGATCGCTTTGCCAAAGGCGGAAAAATATCGGGCGGCCGCGGCACCTTCAATGCCCAGCAATATTTGCTGTGATGAGGCACGCAGGGCCCGGGTGGCATCCCGCTTCAGACCTTCAAGAATTTCACGCGGCTTTTCTTCTCCACGCCAATTACGACGCAGCAGGGTGCGGCTGTTCAGTATCTTCGTGTGCACCAGAATTTTAACGATACGCAGGCTCATTTGTTCGTCGAAACTCGCCTGATATTGGGCAGTGCGCAACTCAACATTTTTGTGTCCGGTTCCAATGCTGTGACCAAAAAACCAGCCGCCGTAGGAATGCCAGGTGATAGGGATTTCCCGTCGCATGAGTTCATGAAGGCAGGGTGTTGTGACATAGACATTGCCCATCAGTACCAATTGTGAAACATCAATCAAGCGAACTTTTGTAACAACCTTGTCTTCAATGCTAACCTCCAGCCGTTCTCCTTTCTTGGCCACTTTGGCGCGGTGGGCCTGCACATAAAGCGGCAGGGATTCATCGCGCCCCACACTCAACGGCCGGGGGTTAACACCACCATCGCGCAAAAAATTCACTTCGTCGGGCAAACAGATTCCAACCAGGGAACAGCCGTTGCACTTGGGACTGTCATCCAGAGGCGGAGGCATCCGTCCTCCAGCCGCGATAAGACGCAGGCCGTTGATGGCAGATAACGTGCGATTGCGCAGCTCTTCATCAAATATGACGTTCACTCGCTCTTTGGATCCGGCGAAATAAAGCAGGCCCTGATGGCACTGATAACCGTGCTCTTCCAGTAACATGCCTTGCAGGCAGACCTGAACCCGCTCGGGTTCATACGCACCTTTGGCAACATGAGGCCGTTTGCCACGTTTATAGTCCACGGGAGTAACAGTATTCCCCTCCCCTTCGACAAGATCCAGTTTGGCGATAAGGCCAAGACGGTTGGAGGACAAGGTGATGGAACGAGCATGAAAGCGTTCGTCTTTTTCCTCCGTCTGCGAATCGGGAAGATCACCCGAAGGTTTATCGACACGGCGATGAACATGCCGTCCCTGTACCGTATCCCCCGAATCCGCCCACTCTCCCTGCACCCACTCCAGGTATGCCAGACGTGGACAGTATTCATATTCATTGACCATGCGTGCGGGAAGTAAAGGCAGGTCGCCAGAAAACTCGGGGAATGGCAGAGGAAGCTCACCCTGCGTCTGACCTTGATTATTCGTATTCATGGGCATATGCAGAAATACAGAATTATCCTTTTCCTTTCAGCAACCAGGGAATAGCATCGGGGGTATCCAACCAAGCCTGCCGATGGTCAAGTACATAGGCAATGGCCTCGCTCTTGTCGCCTATACCAACACAGTCGACCAACACAGTCCGGCGAATATTTGGGCATTTTTCGCCTTCCGGTAAGATAGGCTGGGACGTACCTGTTACTCTCCAGCGCCTGCGGCAGGTCGACTGCGCTTTCTTTCGCCAACAATATCCAGGCATCGGCGCAATCCTCAGATTTTTGCAGCGCCTGCCCGGCCAGTTCAATACGCTCGACGGGATCATTCGATTCCCAAGCCCGGTACATAAGTTCCTGAGCCTCATCAAGAACGGAATCCTGCACTGTGCCGCCGAAAGGCTTCATCAGGTTTTGCATGGCCCGGCAACCGGGCATTCTGACGATAATGTCAGCAGGTGTTTTCTCGTTACGTTCCCCCAATCATTTTAAATTCATAGAAAATTCCGGGAAATTTTTTGATACTGTCACGCGTCAGGAAGGCCTGAACGAGTGCTTCTCCTTTAGGTCGGTCGAGTGGGCGCGCCGAGACAGTTAGTCATGTTGAGCCTATGATTCTAGTTCACCTCCGTCACTCTGTGAAACAAGCCCAGCCCAAAATGACAACCAAAGCCCAACGCCAGCGGGCCGTTGAGAGGCTGAGAAAAATACAGGCGCAGGAAGCTGCCGCGGGTGTCCGGCTGGGTAAGACCACGTTTGTTGCGAAAGCGGTGGAAATGAATGACGCGGCGCGCACGTCCTTTCACCGTAACGCTCTCCAGGCATTCGATCCTGGCTGGCTCGATCAACCCCCTCTCCCGGCACTCGCGGCGGATTTGATCTTCCAGCGTGAACCTCTTCTTGGCGAACCACGGATGCAGGTAGGGCGTAACGGACTGCCACACGACATCCTCGCCAATGTAGCGGCTGCCGGCATAAAAATCACCGGCCGTGCCAACGCCTTCCAGTATCACCTGCCATTCCCGGCCCTGCCTGCCGCGCAACACATTGAAACGCGCCAACACCCGCTGTGTCGCCGCTGATAAACCACCCGACGCGTGCAGCAGGATGTGATCGATACGCCCATCGGCATCGGCATCCTCAGGCAGGTAAAAGGCGTGATCGTGACGTTTATTCTGACCGAGATTGTGCCCGGACAATTCCGACGGGATATTGTTCTCGCCATCTAGTACGTATTTAGCCTTTCCCATGAGCGCTGCACGAAACCGTTCCCCGATACGGACTGCATCTTCAATGCGTGGCCGGGGTTTGCCCACCAGCATGAAGCGGGCGGTGGTCACTGATCGGGTATGCGTTTTGGGCCTTGCCAATTTTGGCCGCAGGCAATCCACGGGGCGCAGGTAATTGACAAATGTCCCGGCGGGCGGCTGACTCCAGCCCGCTTTCTGCAATTCAGAGGTATCCAGACACAGCGCCCTGGTTAAACTCTCCGGGGATGTTTGTTGCAGTAATTTCTTCTTTTTTCCTTTCTGTTCAGAAATTTCAGCGCCAACAAATCCCTGCCGCCATCGCTGATAAGTTTGATGAGATTGTGGAGCAAGTAGCCGTACCACCTCTCCCACAATTTCTCCGGTATCGGTATCCACCGGGTTTTCGCCCGGCCGGCATTGAAATGTTTCGGGAAGTTCTTCATCAGGTAGACGACGCGCTTCTACCCAGCTTTCGGCTCTGCCCAGATACCCCAGCTTGTGCAATAAATCATCCAGCAATGCGCCAAGCTCAGCAGCCAACTCCAGCTCTGGCCAGGCCATGACCAGTTCATCCTGTGGATTCACTCGGGCAAAGGCATCGAACACCAGAGAAGTATTGCCCTTCCACTGTGGCATGTAGTGCCGGGTGTGTGTATGCACTGCTGGCGGTAATTCATAGACAGGCTGCGTTTCACTCAAAACATCAATCAATATTTCCAGTTGCCCGAAGGTAAATTGTTGATGATCGGCCTTGTGATACCAAGTGGAAATCAGGGCGCGGCAGACTCGCCATGGTGCAGGGGGCCATTCGATATCTGCCTCATTGACATGCCGCCCCCAGGGGTTGGCATGATAACGACCAGCAAGAAAACGGAATCCAATCGCCAGCATGCCGTTACTTCCTGTAGGTAACTTCAGTGATGACGGGATCGGCGAACACGCCCTCTCTGTTAGCGGCTGCTATCAAATCTGGCAATGCCTTTTCCAGATCGGCAGTTTCCGGTATTTCGAATCCGTCAGGACGAGTGACGGTAATCATATCCATATCCAGATCACAGGCCGTTCTCAAGCGCAGCCCACATTCGAGAAAGCGCCGAATCTTGAACAGAGAAAGCACAATCAGCAGTTCAGTGACCGTGTCGCTGAAACCGTAACCACGCAATTGCGCCAAATCAATATTGAAATATGCGGTGATTTTTGGTGAAACATATTCATCACGGGCAAAAGGCACATTGCCAAATCCCTTCCCAGTATCGCCCGATGGATTGACTGCATCATTCTTCACACCACCGCTTGCGGCGACTTTTATTTGTTCTGCCTCAATAAACGAAGAAAGCGCACGTGGCAGGCGCAAACGTCCGCCAGCAAGATCTTTTTTAGCCAGAAATACGCCATGTATCAATGCATTAGTGTCCAGACTCAACAGGGTCTTTGCCAATTTTTTGATATCGACAATGCCTTCATTCATATCTGCCAGTTCGGCCTTCAATCTATCGAAGACGGTCTTGTCTTTTCCTTCGAGGATATAAGGCGAATTGATGCGATGAGACTCCAGCACAGAGCTTGTCAGCACACCCCCTTTATCATCAAGCACCCGGATAAAGGGTAGGCCGGACAACGGTGTCCGCCACGTATCCTGAACATCGTCCCAACAAACCTCCTCCAGACGATTGGCCATACTCTGCGCCGATTCCACCAGCAACATTTTTTCACCATCCGGCCCATCGTATTCCGCCGCACCGATCTCCGGGAAACCGGTGGGCTGAAAACGCGTGCCCTGCACAGGCTTGAGCCTGGCCTCGATCAGCAATCGTGGGCTATCCTTCAATGCATCAAGACTCAGTGTCATGTTTTTTTCTCCTTGGCTTGCCAATATTCAAGAGGCCTGTTTGTTGTCTTGTTGAGAAATAGAGCGATGCAGATATCGAATCGCTGCATCGGTGAGAGGAATCAGTAGGGCCGCCGCCAATCGGGAACCACTCAGTCCAGCGCCGCACGGCGATTCCGGCAGGGGTGATATCCCCGCAATACGAAGCCGTCGCTGAGCAAGCCTGACAGCATCATCGACCCGGCCTGCTGCAAGTCGCCGCACCAGGCCAGAAGGCACGGGTAAACGTTCATGATCCATCAGCAGGCCACAGCGACGAAGTTGCCGGTCAGGCGTCATCACCAGCTTGAGCAAGGTAAATGCAGCGGGAATGGCACAAAAATCTTCAACAGGCTCCCATTCGATATGCCTGGGCACTCTGCAATGAGCAAGCCCGGCTAGCAACTGAGCGATGCGATTGTCATCTGTTTCGCCGGCAAGGAAAGTGGTCATTGACGTCAGATCCACACCGGGCCAGCCATTCAAGGGTTTGTCGCTGAATCCGTCTTTCTGCATCAGCAACAGTCGCTTTTCCAACACTGAAATTAGATTCTTTTCCAGTCCACCGTAGTGCCAAGTACGATATTTATGCTTTTTTCCCTCCAATAGCCAGACTGGATCTTTTCTTCCTTTGGGATCAAGTGGTGATAAATGCACTCTCATGGGGAGCGGCTGCTCTTTAGTGCCGTGTAGTCCGGTCAGTGCGGCTGCGATACGAAATTCAATGCCGTTATCTCTGGCCGCCGAGAACCAGCGCTCACTCAGGATCGGCACAGGCGGTATTTTTTCTTGCGTCGCCGGACTGGTACCTGCATAGCGTTGAATTTCACCGACAATAATCAGTACTTTCTGTACAACACCATACCTGTCTCCGCGTTGCCGAGTCAGATCAAACAAGGCATTATCCAAACGTTGTGCAAGACTCTTGACCCGGTTAGGCGTATTGTCCCCGCGCGCCCAGGCCTGGAAGCGCCAAAGCCAATGATCCAGTTCGCTGAGTAAATCCTGCAGAGGCTCCCGCGGAACACGAAAGCGGGTCAACGGCGTGGCAAGGTAGGCCTTGCCTGATCGCATCATGAATGCGTAGCGCTGGAAACTATTGATACCCCGGTTAACTGCCAGCAGACTGATGGCTCTGGCAAAGTCCAATCCATCCTTTACACTACAACGACCCAACGTAACGCGACCTTCAGAAAGCAGACTCTTGAGGGCCAATAGCGCGGTTGGTCTCTCCCACAACGGCAACCATATCTCCGCCCGCGCAGAGGCCCCATCACCCATACTCAAACCACCCTGGCCACTCCCCTTGGGACGCACTGTAAAAGGAAAGGTTAAGGCGCTCCGTTCTTCACTTCCCAATCGACGGGTTGCCGCTGCGGCAAACAACAGCGCCCCTTCAATCATAAAAACAAAATCCCATGGATTGATGAGTGATTCAGCATCATAGCCAGTGCCTGCATTTGGCCCGCCAGATTGCCCGGGTGAAAACTGGCCGATGGCTTTTTTATTCGTCAAAAAGGGTTGGGGGTTCCTATATACGCTTTCATCCAGCCACGCATTACTGGTCTGTTCATCATTTTTATCTGAAAGGCCAAATACATCATTCAGACGCTGCATGAAGTTATTCGTGAAATCAAGTCGTCCATCATTTCCGCCTGTACCCAGCAATGGAGGAAAACGCACGTCTTCACTGCTCAGCATAAGCGCTGCATCCATCCAGGCTAACGCTTCATCGGGTAATTGTGAGCGCAAATATATAAGAAGATTAGACTTTACTACCTTATCTTTGGGGCTCTCCGACAATTCCATTAATTTAATACTTAACTTTCCAACAGTGATCGATTCCAAGTAACCATGAAACCGTATATCAGCAGATTTTTCTAATGCAGAAATACCGCCTTTATTGTCATTTAGATAAAATCCACTGCCACCATTCCACGGCGCGATGATCGGCGTTGGCTTGTACTCTGCCAAGAAAAACGCTTTTAATCCTTCCTCGTCCAGCACGCTCTCCAGCACAAAATGTTCCCCTTCCCACCAGCCTCTGGCCTCGGCGTCTTTTTGCTCGGCAACCAGGCGCAAAATAGCCAGTGCCTTGAGGTAACCCGCCAGTGGTGTTGGCGTACAGCCGTACAGGTGTAGCCTGTATCTGCCAGCACCGGGAGTCGGGGTGTAGTCGCTACCGGGTTCACCCACTTTTGCCGTGGTGGCGGGCTGCTTATGCCTGACTTGATCCCCATAGTGAAGTTCTCCGGCATGTCGCATCTGTGCAAAATGGCGGCTGGTCTCGGTGAGTGATTCCAGTGCCTCCAGCCGCTGACGTACCGTCAAACGAAGCGCAGCCCGCAGCTGCTCCCTGCGACTGCCTTCCCATGTAGCGGATTTCCATTCCAGGTTTTTTGGCAGGTCAGTCATTTTCTTTCTGCTCCTCAAGAATCCAGCGCAGGTGCTGAATGTCATCCCTGTCCCGCTCCCGGTCTGCGAACTCCTTCATGGCAATGAGGGTGGGAATAGTCACAAATCGCACCTCCAGACCTTTGGCGATGCCACCACGCAATGCGGCTTCGTATTCCCTGTCGAAATCGAATGGCTCGGTGATGAAAATATCCAGTGGTGTTTCCGGGTGCTGATTGCTGACCAGACAGAGCACTTGCATGTTTTTTTCCACTTGCCATTTTTGCCGATTTTCGGCACTGGCAAACTGCTCAGGGGTAACCGGTACCGACGCCTGATAACCCAGTGAAGACAACGCCTGAAATGCCGCCAGTATATTGTCTCTGCCGAGCTGTATAACAAGATCCAGATCATTGGTCAGGCGCTGGTAACCGTGGACGTTGACCGCTAGCCCACCCACCACCAGGTAACGCACACCGGCTTCGTTAAGGGCGCGAAAAATGGCCTCAAGTGTCTGCAGTTTCACGCGGAATCCTCTTCGGTATAGCGTGCCGAAGCACGCCAGTCAGCAAGCCGCACCAGGGTTTCCAGCCAGGCCAGACGGAAAGGCCCATGATTCTGCAACAAGCGCTGGGTGCGTGTGCTCCACGATGGCCCCATGGCACCATCCCCCAGTTCCATGATATCCAGGCGAAGCGTGGTTTCAGGGAGCTGTTCGTCACCAAAGCCCAGTGCGGGCAGGCTGTCACCCTCCCACACCCCCCGTGCAAAACGACGCGTATCCCCCGGCCCCTGTTCATCCGGCAGTGCGCGCAGACCCATGCGCACCTTGCCGTGATGGGCGGCGATCAGGTAGGCGATCAGGTTGTGGTGTTCATCTTTGTCGCCATGCTCCAGCCAGGCCAGCAGGGATGCCAGTTCGTGGCGAAAATGACGGCGCTCGGTAAACCCGTTAGCCCCACCACAGACGGCATAACAACTACGCCCTTTGGCTTCTCCCTTGGCCCAGAATTCAGATTCCTTTTCTGCGGCCTTTTCATCGTTATTCAGCAGCATGGTTTGAAAGGCACGATGGGCCTTGCCCACGTCATGCCATTGCGAGGCTCGGGTCACACAGAATCGGCCTTTAGACTCACCAACGGCATTACAGAGATTTTCCGCCTCGGATCGTACATCGGCGAGGTGTTGCGCCAGCGTGACAGCACGGCCGGGCAGGCTGCGACGGTCATCGTCATAAGCGGCCTGCGTTTCAGTCACGGCTTCCAGTGCGGCCAGCGGCTGTTTCTTGTTGAGGTCGCTGGCTATGAACCCCCGCGCAGGGTCATATCCTCCTTCCATACAACGCAACATCAGTGTCATGCCCGGGCGCACATTGTCGGCAGAAACAGTGTTCCATTGGCGACCAAGTGCATCCCAGCCAAAGGCGGCCAGGCCGCTCTTTTTTTCGAGCTTTTTGAGGTGGGCCTTGATCTGGCCAATGGATACCGGGCACAACTCGTCTCGCAACGGCGCACCCTCTTTGTCCGGGATATCTGAAAAATCCCGCCAGAAGACCTGCACCGGCGGCGTACCGCCATCCCTGATCCAGGGCGATATGTCGATATCAAAACCGGACAGGTCGGGGTCGGTGTTGAACAGTTCGAGAAAATCCTTGCGCCGTATTACCTGATACAGCGGCAATGTATTTTCGACCGCGGGCAGATCAGCGGCTGTGACGGATTCAAGCTTGCTGAGGATGTCACGGGCATCATCGAGTTCATCATCGGTATAAGGTGGAGACAGCTTTTCCCCTGACACGATATCAAGCCAATAGACCTTTGCTTCATCATATTCACCCGCACGATTGCAACGACCGAAACGCTGCACCATCGAAGACCAGGGCGCCAGTTCGCTAAACATCACGCGCGAGGAAATATCCACACCTGCCTCAATGGCCTGGGTGGCGATGACGATCACATCGTCACCTGGGCGAATATTCAGGATACGCCGGTTAATGGCCGTGCGTTCGGCCTGGCGAAAGCGGGAATGCACGAGCAGCAACTCCGGCGCATTCGTCTGACCTTTGAGTTGTTTTGCCAGTTTTTCATAAAGCCCCTGGCAGCGTTGCACATTGTTGAGGATGACCAGAGTCGGGGCAT
>DRKN01000164.1 GCA_011051755.1 Gammaproteobacteria bacterium | reverse complement strand
GGCCTCCCTCCGGGCGCGGCGGGAAGCCGTCATCTGCGGCGTTGCGTCTCTTGAAAAGGGCACGCCATTCCCGGCGAGACGCGCCTTGCAGCTAACGGCTTCCCACCACGCTGATAGGTGCACTTTATACGTTACACCACACTAGGTTACTTCATATTGCTTGGGATGAAAGGTGTTGCTCCTCCAGATTCATTCTTCATGAATTTTGTTTTGGGTCTCGGTGCCATTGGCGGTGCATTCACGGTTGGCAATATCTTCGAGCACCGGGCCAACGCGGACAAAGCCAAGGCACAGGCCGAGGTGGAAAAAGCAAAAGTTCAAAAATCCTGACACAGATATGATTGCACGGACTCTGGTCAGTGGGGATGGGATAATGTGTTACAGCTGTGGTTTGATATGGCTGTTGGGCGTGGTGTTAGGAATTTCAATAATAAGGATATTTTATGACGACCAATACAGAAAAGCTAGGTAGGGTGGGCACATAAAACGTGCCCACCCTACGTGGCTGTTGCTATTGCAACGAATGGAAACCGAGCTGCCGGAGATTTTGTGAAACGATTCATGCCGCTTTCTTTACCTTCGCTATCAGAATTGTGCATTCCGTTTTGGGGAGCGTTATATACTGGTCAGACTATTTCGCCGTAAAAATCTGCCGAAGCTCTTTGGTGGTACAGAATTTATTAACAGTTGTGTATATTCTCGCATGAAAACAAGTATTTTCCCCATGTCACAAGGAGGAACGACTGCGAATATTTACGCAACTATTAATACTATGCTTACACTAAGGTTTGCATGGCATATTACAACAATAGCTTGGTGGGGCTTTACTGCAATTCTGGTTTTGCTTGCTGAACAGTCGATCTCTTTCCATAACATATCCATGGTCGTGGCCGTCACTTTTCTGGTCACCGGAATTATTGCGCTGGTAGCCTCGAAAGGGCGGCATTATTCTTGGCTGGTATTCTTGTTTATTGGTGGGGCGAGTTTATATGCGGCTGTTTCCTAACCAATACATAAAATGGATTTCGTGATCTATCGTTTTTTTTGCAAAAAAAAATCGCAAGAATGTCTGTCATTTTATCTCATTAGTTATGCAGGTATTAGCCTCTATAGAATCAAAATACATATACGACATGCAAGCAAAAAAATGCCCGGTATATTGCAAAAATTCACGTAGAAGCATGGCGCTCAGATTTTAAAAAAACAATGCCAGATGAATATTTGAAGTCACTATTCATTGGTGAATGGCTATCGCGGGCATGGCCCGCTCCAATACCTCCGGGCTCAGCGACTAAAAGCCGGTTCTTTGAAGATAAGTGTCTACTCTTGGCGCGTCCAGCCGGCAGCAGGTATTTGTGAGCAGACATTTCCCATTAGGCAAATACCAACGGATTCTTGGTGATGGCTACGCTGACGATGTAGGCGAAGGTCAGCATGGCGCCCAGCCAGGCGCCAATGCGCACCGACTTACTCCGGCCGGGACGGATGGCGACGACGCCGAGGAGGATATACACCAGCAGGGCGCCAATCTTGGCCTGCAGCCAGGGTATGCCCAGGGCGGCGAACCCCCATTGGGAGGCGAGGATGATGGCGCTCAGCAATAAGATGGTGTCAACGGCGTGGGGAACGGTCTTGATCCAGCGTTGTTGCAGCAAGGCGGAATCGCGGATCATCAGCACGCCGCGGGCGAAAAAACCCGAGATACTCAGCAGGACAAAGACCACGTGAATGATTTTGATGAGGGTCATTGGCGGTTCTTCCGGATTATTAAAGGTGGTCTACGGGTTCAATTAGACAGACTTAGTGCAGGGTGGTATCGCCAACCGCTGGTGCATGGTCTGGTTGCAGCTCTTCGTTGATGAGCAGTACGCCGACACGCAGGTATTCCACCAGTTCGGCGTAGGCGTGTTCGTCTTCTTCACTGCCGTTAAAGCGGTAGGAGCTGTCGGCGCGGGCGATCTCGACGATATCTTCGGCGATCTCGCGGGCATCTTCGGGCAATGCCTTGAAGTCGCTGATGCCACCCAGGCTGAGGCCAACCAGGAAACCCTGACACCACTCACCAAGGGCATGCACGCGCTGGTCGAGACCACTGTCATCATCAGGCACCAGCAACTGAAATTCGCAGTCGGTGGCATTGAGCCTTGCGCGACTGGTTTTGTGCAGCTTTTTCAGCTCGTCGAAGGCTTCGTCGCCCAGCAGGTCACCACTGGGCACATGGGGAAACAGGTTCTGCAACCAGATATCAGCCTCGGCATTGCTGTTGGCACACAGCAGACCGGTGAGGGTGCCGTGCAGTTCGGCGGGCTCCTGCTGGGCGCCCAGTTTGTTGATGACGAGCGCAAGCGCGTCGTAATTTATGGTGTCGTATTGCATGAGGGGTTATTATCAGTCGTAAAGGAAGGATGGTAATTCTACCACTTCGTTGACCCCTTTTGCGCCCCGAACTATAGTGCACCCATCAAGTTTGCAACTCTGTAGCGAATCCATGGCCGAGTCTGAAATCAGCAAGCTGGAGAAGTGTGTCGATGACCTGATCGACTTCTGCGACCAGCTCAGTACCGAAAACACCCTGTTGCGTGAGCGGCAGAATGTGCTGGTCGAGGAGCGTGCGCGGCTGATCGAAAAGGCTGAGCTGGCGCGTGCGCGGGTGGAAACCATGTTGGTGCGCCTCAAGACCATGGAGATGGAGGCATGAGCGAAAAGACCACTGCGGTGACTATTCGCGTACTGGACAAGGAGTATCAGGTCGCCTGCCCCGCCGAGGAACGAGTGGCATTACTGGAGTCGGCGCGTTATCTCGATGAGAAAATGCGCGAGATCCGTGACAGCCGCAAGATGATTGGCAGCGAACGGGTGGCGGTGATGGCGGCACTGAATATCGCTCATGACCTGCTCCAATGCCGCGCGGACGATGGCCATTCGGCGGCAATGGACAACAAGCTCCGCCAGCTGCAAAACAAGGTTGAAACCGCAATAAGTCGTGGCCGCCAGTTAGAATTGTAAATTTTTCCTGTTTTGGCGTCCCCTGCAGTGTTCGCTACTGCGCTGAAATTCCCTGGCCCATAATTCCGCAGTCGGGGACATGACGTTGGAGCCGTGTGCATGTCCGCGTGACGGAAAGCCTGACGCGCCAATCGTTGTCCCCACTTATCGCTCTGGTTCCAGGGGCGATGGTGCAAACGGCACAGGTGGGGGACGCCCCTTAATTTCTTTGCATGTAACTATTAACCCGGCAACAATATATATCATGTTCAGGGCTTCAAGCATGGCCCGGATCGCCGCCAAGGGGGGCTTGTCAAGAGCCGCAACGCGGAGGCGGGCCATTCTTGAAGCCCCTGACACTATAATTTTGCAAGGCCAGTGTGCGCTGTGCGCACAAGATGGATACCCTATTCCCCGGTAAGCTCTGTATCCCCTACATTGATGCCCCATGAACTCACGATCCGACCTCCGCCGGGAAATGCGCGACCGTCGCCGGGCTCTCGGCGATGCGCAACGCACGCGGCGCAGTGAATGTGCCGCCGTCTGTTTCCGCCGTCATCGGCTGTTTTGCCGCGCGCGGCGCGTGGCCGCTTATCTGCCCAACGACGGCGAGCTGGATCCCATGCCGCTGATGGCCCTGGCCTGGGCCATAGGGAAACAGGTGTATCTGCCGGTGCTGAGCCACCTGCGCAGCGATCACCTGCTGTTCGCCCCCTATGCGCCGGGCGATGCGCTGCGTGAAAATCGCTTCGGCATTCCCGAACCGGTGGTTTCACTACGCCACATGGTCGACCTAAAAACCCTGGATCTGGTGCTGACGCCGCTGGTGGCCTTTGACGGGCAGGGCAACCGGTTGGGCATGGGCGGGGGTTTTTATGATCGCAGTTTTGCCTTCCTGCGCCGCCGCCGGTACTGGCTCAAGCCTCACCTGGTAGGGATGGCCTATGACTTCCAGCGCGTGGACTACCTGGAACGGCAGCACTGGGACGTGCCGCTACAAGGTGTGGTGACCGAAAAAGGCTTTGTGGCGACCGGCGACAAATAGGCAAGGAAGCGCTATGGCCGGAAGCGTCGCACCGCCTGTTTCAGGTGGCGCAGACCGTCGCGTGGCGCCGCGCGGGCGTAGCGCAGACGCTGATAGAGAAGCGTGATGTGCTGGATCTGCGCAGCCAGTTCAGGACGACGGGGAATGACCCGCTGTGAATAGTCCTGCGCGCCCTCGGCGGGTTTGCGCGGCAGGCCACGGCGGGCCAGCTTGCGGCAAAAACGGGCATAGGCCTCTCCTACGGCATCCCGCCGCAGCGGGCGATGGCGAAACAGCTGCAAGGCAATGAGGGCGACCACCAGCCCAAGACCGCCAAACAACAAACCCACCATGCGTTGCCAGTCGACATCCTCCAACCCCAATCTGCTCAGAAAGCCCCTCTGTGCGCCCTGATCGTAACCGATGATCCACTGGTTCCAGGCATTATTGACGCGATCCCAGCCGAAGCCCATCTGACGCCACAGCCGTTTCGCCCAGTCAGGCGTCTCCCGGGTACGGGCGGCATAGGCAGGATCAATACGCTCAAGGTCGGCTGGATTTTCGACCCGGCCGGGCGGAATCACCGCCGTCGGATCGACACGTACCCAGCCACGCCCGCGCAGCCACACCTCACTCCAGGCATGGGCATCGGACTGACGCACGATGAAATAATCGCCCAGCGGGTTGTTTTCGCCACCCTGGTAGCCGGTCATCACCCGCGCCGGCAGGCCGGCGGCGCGCATCAGCACGGTGAAGGCGGAGGCATAGTGTTCACAGAAGCCCCGCCGGTTGTCGAAGAGAAATTCGTCCACCGGGTCATCCAGCAGTAAGGGCGGCCGGCGGGTGTAATAGAAAGGCTGCTGACGGATGAAGTCCAGCACGCGTTGCAGGTAGTCGGCATCGTCACTGGATTCGGCGCGCAATTGTCGAGCAAGGATACGCGCCCGTGGCGCGGTGCCCGACGGCAGGCTCAGGTAGGCGAAATCACGCGGCGCGCTACCGGTGCCCAGACGATACTCGGTGTAGGATCGTAGGGTGTATTGGCGCAGGGTTTTGACGCTGTCACGGGCGATGATTTCGACATCCTCTGATACCCTGCTGCGTGGCGGCGCACCGGCCGGCATGTCCAGTGCGAACAGCCAGCGACGTTGATGGGGTTCGAGGGTCAGGGTGTAGTCCACCGGTGCGCCGGTGGCGGTATACTCGATGTCGTATGACACATCCAGCCCACGTCGTGTCTCATTGGGGTTACGCCAGGTGCGGCCATCGAAATGGGTCAACGCCAGGCCGCGCCAGTAAAGCCTGTCTTGCGGCGGTGTTTCGCCCGCAAAGCGCACACGGAAGGCCACTGCACCGTTGTCGCTGAGACGGCTGATATTACCGGGCGCCATGGTGTCGGAAAGGCCGGTACTGGCGCTGCCGCCATCGCTCGGCAGATGCCACAGCGGCCCGGGGATACGCGGAAACAACATGAACAGCAACAGGGCCAACGGCGCGGCCTGCGCCAGCAGGGTGGCGGCGAGGCGCAGATTGGCACGCTGTGGCAGCTTGGCGCTGGCTCGCGAAAAGGCCGTCAGCGCAGTGGTCAACAGGGTGACGACCAAGAGCATGTAGCCTCCCATGAGCAGGGACTGGTCGAACAAAAACACCGTAATCACGACGAAATAGCTGAGACCGATGACGATGGCCACATCGCGTGGCCTGTCCATTTCCATCAGCTTCAGACATAGCATGATCACCAGCAGGGCCACCCCGGCCTGCCGCCCGATGAGGGTGTGATAACTGGCCCAGGTGGCGGCCAGGGCCAAACCCACCAGCAGCCAGCGCAGCATCTGCGACGGCAGGCGCACCAGTTTCAACTCGAAGCCCAGGCGCCAGCCCAGTAGCAACGCAGCGGGCAGGATCAGCAACCATGGCAGACGGCCGACATGCGGCAGCAGGGCCAGGGCGAGGCCGACCAACAGCCACAGCTGCGGCCGCTCCACCTGCCGCCAGCGCCATGCCAGGGCCTGTCGCAGGTGTTCCATTATCCTAAGTACTCTTTCAAGGTGATAATGTCGGGTTCAGCGCCCTTGAACAGGGCCAGGGCTTCGAGGCAGCGGCAGCGCTGCCGGGGGTCATGGGCGAGGGGCAGAGTCTGGCCCGGCAGGCGCAGCCCATAGCGGTAATGCGCCACGTCGGCATCCAGTACCCAGCGGGTGAGGATGGACAGGCGCACCTCGGTGTCGCCGGCAGTGGCCTGCCAGTCCAACCACAGTTCTTCAGCATGGTCGCCACCGAATTGTTTGGTGTGCAGGCCCTGACCACGCGCCAGGGTTTTCCAGTGCACATGGCCGGGTGCGTCACCGGGCTGATAATTACGCAGGCCGGCAAAGTCATCGGCGCCCTGACCACCATCACCACTGAGATCGGTCTGCCAGACGCTGTCCCTGGGTAGTGGCGTGGCGCGCGCGGGACGTGGATAGACCAGTACAGAGGCATCGAATTCGGCATAGGCCCAGGCGCGAAACAGGCCCAGTGGAAACACCGTGGCCAGGGTGATGCGCGGCAGGGCGTGGCGACCGCGGCGTCTGGCCGATAGGGGGAGTTCGACACGCACCCAGCTGTCGGCGGGCACGTCGCAGAATACCCGTCCCTGTCCCGCTTTCTGTTCAGCGAAATGTAGCGATACGGCGAAGCGGGTCTGCCCGGCGGGGTTTTCCAGGCTCACCGGCACGCGCAGGGTCTCACCGCAGAACACCGGTTCGGCGGGGCCGGTGTCGACCCGCAGGCCCAGCAGGTTACGGTAGGCATGCAGCATCGCCACCACTGACAGGGCAGCCAGCAAAAAGGTGAGGGCGTAGCCGAGACTGGCGTCGTAATTGATACTGCCGATGAGCATCAACAGCAGGATGACGGCAAACAGCAGCCCCTGCCGGGTGGGCAGGATGAATACGCGCCGTTGGCGCAGCTTCCCCGGCCCCGCCTCAGGGCCTTCGCCGCGCAGGAAGCGGGCTGGACTCAGGCGCTGGATGAGTGACATGTCAGGGGATGGGCACGGCCTGCAACAGGGCCACCAGCCGCTGCGCATCGCCGCCGGCTTCCGCGGCTTGCAGACGGTGGCCGGCCACATGGGGCAGCATCGTTTGTACGTCTTCCGGCAACACATGATCACGCCCGGCCATCAGCGCCCAGGCACGCGCGCTGTGCAACAGCGACAGCCCGGCGCGTGGCGACAGGCCGTGGGCGAAGTGCGGCGATTGACGACTGAACACCAGCAGCGCCTGTAAGTAGTCGAGTAGGGCCTCGGCGGCATGCACGCGACCGGCGTCGGCCTGCAGGGCCTGCAACTGCGTGCCATCGAGTACTGGCGACAAGTCATGCAACAGCTTGCGACGATCCTCTCCGGCGAGCAGCTCGCGTTCCGCGTGCAGATCCGGGTAGCCAAGGGAAATACGCAGGGTAAAGCGATCCAACTGTGACTCCGGCAGCGGAAAGGTGCCGATCTGGCTGGCCGGGTTCTGCGTGGCGATGACGAAGAAGGGTGTGGGCAGGGGGCGGGTCTCACCCTCCACCGACACCTGCTGTTCCTCCATCGCCTCCAGCAGCGCGCTCTGTGCCTTGGGCGTGGCGCGGTTGACTTCATCGGCGAGGATCAACTGGGCAAAGATGGGGCCGGGCTGAAAGCGAAAGCGCCCGCTTTTCTGTTCGAACACGGCGACACCGAGGATATCGGCCGGCAGCAGATCGCTGGTGAACTGGATGCGCTGATATTGCAGGCCCAGCACCCGCGCCAAGGTATGGGCGAGGGTGGTTTTGCCGACACCCGGCAGGTCTTCGATGAGCAGGTGACCACGCGCCAGCAGGCAGGCAAGGGCCAGACGGATTTCATTTTCCTTGCCCAGCATGATCCGGCCGGCGGCTGCGACCAGCGCATCGAGGGATTCTTTTGCATGACTTTTCATGGCGCCATTATCGGCATATCCGGGGTTATACTGAAACCCCGGATATGACAAATGAATGAAACCGACATGAACGATACCGTCCCCGACAAAAAAACCGGCGGGAAACGACGCCGATGGATTATTCTCACCGCCTTCGTGCTGATGGTGATCAGTGTACTGGTGCTGCTGCCGGTGGGCCTGCAAGTCGGCCTGCGCCAGTGGCTGCTGGAAAACGGTGGCGAGCGGGTGCAAGTCGCCGATGTGGACTTGAACCTGTTCACCGGCACCCTGCAACTGACGGGCCTTAGTATCGATGTGGACGAACACAACACCCTGAACGCCGCGCAGGTCAGATTGCAACTGGCTTGGCTGCCGTTGCTGCAAAGGCGCATCGTTATCGAAGCGCTGACGCTCGGTGATATGCGTATGGAAATCGAGCAAAGGGAGGATGGACAACTGCGCACCGGCGGCATATTGATCCCGTCCGGTGAAAATGCTGAAAGCTTGCAGGAAAACACCCAAAATACCCACGAGACAGAGACCCCGGACTGGGAAGTCGGCATCGATAGCCTGATTTTTTCCGACATCGACCTCCACTACAGCGACGCCAAGCTGAAAATGGATACCCGCATCGTGCAGCTCAGTCTGCGGGATCTGGCGGCCTGGCGACCGGAGCAGGACGCACAGATCTCATTACAGGCCACCGTCAATGGTGCGGCGCTGGACTATACGGGCAGCATCGCGCTTTTTGCCGACAGTCTGCGGGTCAACGGTTACATCAGCCTTCTTGGCCTGCCGCTGGCGAATTTCCAGCAGCTCACCGGCATCGCCGATGAGCTGGCCGGCAAACTGACAGTGGAGACGGAGGTTTCGCTCGATCTGTCCGTGACAGACATGAACCTGCAGTTGAAGACCGACACATTACGGCTGGATCAGCTGCGACTGAGTACGCCGCAAATCCACCTGCAACAGGAATCCCTGCGCTGGGCCGGAAATATTGAACTGAAACAGACCGGCGGGACATCGCAACAGGCTGTTCTTCATGTGAGCGGCAGCGGTGATATTACGGGCGAACAGCTCGGCACCACCCTCTCTCAACCGCCATTGAATATCACCCAACAGGATTTGCAACTGGGGATCCAATTTACGTTTGAGTCTGATAGCTCCAGCGATGATCCACGGATCTCCGCCCAACTGGAAAACCTTCAAACCAACGAATTGCACGCCCGTAGCGATGATTTCCCACTGGCCGGCATGGGCAGTTTCAGGCTGGAAAAATTCCGCCTGCATAACGCCGGCGCGCTGGAGATCGAAAAGATTCGCATCGAACAGGGGTATGTGGCACAGGCCGTGGACGACAGTTCGGCCCCCCCCTTGTTCAGCAACAATAACCTGACCATCGACAGCCTGGTGCTGAACGAGGGTAACCAACTGAGCATTGATAACATCCTGCTGAAGCAGGCAAAAATCTATCTTACCCGCGCGGCTGATGGCGGCAGCAATCTTGATGTGCTGATGGCGGCGGTCGAACGAATGGCGAGCACCGAAACGGCACAGGAAAGCGAGACGGAAACAGCGCCTGTCAAGGAAAGCCAGACGACCGCAAACCCCGCCACTTTCCACATTGGTCACTTTCAGATGAGCGATGACAGCACCCTCGTTTTTGACGATGCCGGCGTCACACCAAAGACCCGCACCGATATTGGCATCGAAAATCTCGAACTCGACAATATCGACAACCGTTCGGCGGATCAGCTCATGCAGCTGAAAGGCAAGGGTAAGCTCGGTCGCTTTGGCCACTACCAGTTTTCCGGCGATCTGCAACCCTTCGCCGACAAGCTCACGGCGAAGATCGAGGCCAGTATCAAGGGCCTCGACCTTCCCCCGCTGTCACCGTACACCGCAGGTGACCTGGGCTTCCGCCTGCGCAGTGGCACCCTGTCCAGTGATATCGACATTAGCATCGAGCGGGATCAACTGGCCGGTGAGACACAGCTGACCCTCCAGCAGCTGGCGTTGATACCAGTGGCAGACAAGGATCAGCAGGGCGGTATGTCGACCGTCTCACTCGATACCTCGCTCAATATGCTGCGCGACAGCAATAACACCATTTCCCTGAGTATTCCGCTCAGTGGTGATATCAACGCCCCCGACTTCAGTGTCAGCGACGCCATCAATCAGGCGCTGATGTCCGGCAGCAAAAAAGCCGCCATGACCTATTTCATGTTTGCCTTACAGCCATATGGCACCATGCTGGCGGTGGCAAAACTTGCCGGCGAACAGATGACCAAGGTGCGACTGGATCCGGTGCAATTCAGCCTGGGCTCCAGTGAGATCGATGAGACGGGCAGAGACTATCTGAAGAAGGTGGCGGGCATTCTCAGTGACCGGCCCAAGGTGGCGATCAAGGTCTGCGGTATTGCCGTGGACGGTGACGCTACGGCGCTTATAGCGGTAACGGAAAAATTGGAAAAAACAGAAAAAAAACTGCCTGTGGAAGAGCCGATGGATGAAGAAGCGCTGCGCAAACGACTTGAACAGCTGGCGCAACAGCGCGCTATCGCGGTACGGGAATTCATCATTTCGCAGGCCAACAAAGCGAATCATCAGCTTGTCAGCTGCCTGCCAGAATTGGAAAGCGGTGAGAACAATGCCGTGCCACGGGTGGAGCTGCTCATCTGATGGCGTGGATACGGAATACCCACTCAGGAGAGCGAGTAAAGTGTTCTTTGGTGGATGTTCCATGCTTGAAGCAGCCATTCATAAAATAGAGAGATACAATGCTTGTTGAGAAAATAAAAAGTCGGGAAAGTGGGATTATTGTCTACGGGATTACCCCGCCCAAAAAGGCAACGAGTGTAGAAAAAATAGCGGAAATTTCTTCCCGACAAGTACAAAGAATTCAATCTCTGAAGATTGATGGCTTGATACTTTATGATATTCAAGATGAGAAATCCCGGACATCGGAAGAGCGTCCATTTCCTTTCATGGAGACCTTGGATGCCTTCTGCTACAGCAAAGAATACCTGCGCTCTTTACCTATCCCCAAGGTTATTTATCGCTCTGTAGGAAAATACAGCACAGCGGAATTGTCACAATTTCTTAAGAGTGCGTCGCCAAAGGATACATTAACGGTATTTGTTGGTTCACCCTCAAAATCGCAATCTGTTACCTTGTCAATGAATGACGCCTACAAACTAAAGGCGGAAACGGGCAGCAATCTTCTTTTAGGCGGTGTCACAATTCCCGAACGGCATCAGAGCAAAGGTGATGAACATATTCGAGTCTTTGATAAAATCTCTCAGGGTTGTACTTTTTTTGTTTCCCAGGGAGTCTATGATGTCAATGCATCAAAAGATTTTTTATCTGAATATTATTACTATGGGCAAGAACACGATATTCCACTTGTGCCAATATTGTTTACGCTAACGCCTTGTGGATCCCTTAAAACACTTCAGTTTATGAAATGGTTGGGCATCAGTATTCCAAAATGGCTGGAGAATGAACTGACACACTCAAACGATATTCTGCAAAAATCGCTTGATTTTTCCGAACAAAGCTGGCTGGAGCTAAAAAACTTTGCAGACAAAAAAGGAATTCCTGTTGGGTGTAACATTGAAAGTGTCGCCATCAGAAAGATTGAAGTCGATGCTTCGATTGAGTTAGTACAAAGAATTAGTCGATCATTGATGTCCGGCCAAGCCAAGTAGGGTGGGCAGGTTTTCCATGCCTACGGAAAAAATGTTCTTTCGTTCTCTCTGCACAAACATCTCGTATAGCAAGCGGCTTAGGCTTCAGGCCCGGGATCATGCTCTTCTATGATAAGATTGGGCAAGTCCATATCCTGTAGCCAGATGCTTCCTTCCGGCCGGCCCTTGAGCATCGTGATAGTGCTCAAGGTGCCGGCGATCAGGCATTGATCAGCTTGCACGGTGACACTCGCCAATCCTCTCACCGGCCAGCCAGTGAGAGGATTGAGGACGTGGCCATAACGACGCCCATCGACGATCATACAGCGCTCATAGTTACCGCTTGTCGCAACCCCTCCTCCAGTGCTGTCAATATGTGCTATTGCTTTTTCTGGATTATCAGGATTGCGAATACCTATTTTCCATGGTTTTCCATTCGGGTGTGGGCCGATAACACGGATATCACCACCAAGGTCAATGAGTCCGTGCTTGACACCTTTTTCCATACAGAACACAGCCAGGGTGTCGGCGGCATACTCTTTTACATAACCACCAAAATCAAGCTCCATGCCTTCAGGAAGCTCGATATAGGGATTACGCCAGCGTAATTTTTGCCAGCCGACCAAACCGAGGGTTTGAGTGATTTTTTCCTGACAAGGTAAAACACCGCTTTTGAAATCCCATATCCGTCTCAATACACCCGATGTAATATCGAACAGCCCATCGCTTTGTGCAAAGGCCTCATTCGCATAGTCCAACAATGCCGCTGTTTCTGTATCAACACGAATACCTTGTCCGCTACCCGCCGCGTGATTAATCGTGGTCGTGACGCTGTCACATCGATAACGGGAATATTTTTTTTCCAATGCAAGGACGCGGTTTAAAGCGGCTTGAGGGACTGTATCCGCTTGTTTTTGGGTAAGATATAAATGCAGCTTACAGGGGCTACCCATAGCCTTGAAAGAAAGTACAGAAATCGCTGGCTTATGGATAATTCGCATATGACCGTGTCAAGTAGGGGGGGCATCGCCCACCATTTGTTGTGCGAATGCTGTCAGCCAGCAGTTGGTGGGCGCTGCCCACCCACCGGGATTATTTCTTCAGCAGTGGCGGCAGGCCGCGGGGAATCAAACCCAAAGTAATCAAATTTTTATATCAAATCCCATTGTCCAACGGGTAAAACTTACGAGACCGGGATTTTCACGTTCGTCCAGGCCACCTGCAGATTGTGCACCTTTACTTTCATAGCGCTCCCCCGCCACAGTAAACGACCAAGTGTCAAAATATTTTATATATTTCAGCTTGTAACTCATTGCTTCATAAGAAGATAGTCGATAATCACTTGAAAAGTATTCGGTGGCATTATTTTCATCGTAGTAAATACCATAAAATTTTGCTTTTTGCTGGCTATACAGGCGTATTGATGGGGCAATGACATGCCTATCGCCAAAATTTTGATACCAAGCAATGTTTACGGTGTGTGACTTTACGTCCCAATCATCCGTATAGGAACGATAGTTCAGATGTAAAGCACTATCGGTCGTCTTGATAAACTGCCGATAGCCAAGACTTGCTACGGTTTGCTTACGAACATCCGGGCGTGAATCCTGTAACTTATAAGGATCTGTCAGATAACCGGATAACTGAACATACTCCAGACCGGCCTGAACGATAGCGGTTTGGCTCAACACCTGAGTAACACCGAGATTATAAGAAGCGCTGTTTTTTTCTTCTTCGCTGATACGGCTTTGGCCCTCTTGCTGCGTCGGGTTAATCGTATCCAAAGAGAATCTCAGGCCTAATTTGACGGTCGTATTTTTTTGATTGAAATGCAACTCATTATCAAGC
>DRKN01000163.1 GCA_011051755.1 Gammaproteobacteria bacterium | reverse complement strand
CGGGATATTATGCGGCGGCATCATCTTCTGCATGACGGACTCTTTTCGTTCTGCTGAATAACGCTTCATTTCTCACTCTCTATCGCCCACCTTAACTTCGATTACAATGATCATATGAGGCGACAACTATCCTGACAGAGGGGGGAGTCATCTTCGCTCAGTCTCGCCAAGAAAAGGAGAAAAGCTGCGTGGAATGACCGCTATCGCGCTAAGGTTATGTTTTCAAGCTGATTTTAATACGGTGGCCCTGAAGCATTAAGTGCTAGAGGGCACCTCCCCGATACTGGCGCAGGGCCTAAACAGGCAGACGCCGTCGAGGATCAGCAGGAAGGGGACGCACCAAGAATGCGGTCATTGAGGCGTGGCGCAATGGATATGGAGTCGAAGTCCTTATCCAAAGAGTCTCTCTCAATGGACACACCTTTGTACGGTGCTTATTTACGAGCCAACAACGATTCTTTATATCATGTCAAACATACTGGTCAATATTTAACTCCCCCATCTCCTTTTACACAACATGTGCTGGCCAAGTTCTTTTTTGGCCAATTAAAGCATAAAACCAAATGAAGATTACTCCATACTGGAATACACTACCTTAACCCCACTAGAAGGAATTATGGATGTGACAAAATATAATATTCCTTTTCGTCAACGCCAATGCCTGCGCAAGTCAAAGTATTAGAAAATATTTTAACCGACAACATTGCTGTTTTATTTTTTATAACTAGAGCTCGCAATTTACTTCCGCAATCGTTTCTAGTCAGTGTAAGAGGATAATCAGGATCCTTAGAAACAGAATTCCCAACAATAAGCAATACATGAGACTCAATGTCAGAATAATATTTAACACCGACAATCCCAGTACCACTATCCTTGACGAAATAGCACTTTGACTGCATTTCAATATTTAACGCCCTACCATCCACTTTCAGTGAGCATTTTTCAGTATCCAACGATATTTTCAGATCTGAAATTTCATATTTTTCGATTGCAGCATGAGAACACCCGCTCAATAAAATACATATAAACCCAAAATAAATAATACCTAGCTTCTTCTTCATTAACTAATCTCCCAAAACCAAACCTCTTGGGCAGAAGAAAAATACTCTGGCGCTCCGCGAGTCATTTTTGAACCATTCCATAAATCTATGTGATCACCCTGATTACCCACACCCCAGAAGTTTTTAAGGAAAATAATTCCCGTTCTATCCGAATAGTCCGACGACCTTACATTTCTTTTAATTTCAGCATTTCCAAAATATTTAGGCTGTCTTTTCATCCAGTTTGCCAGCTCTTCCGCCCTGAGAATATGAGACTGATTGTGTTTGTGTCCAGGATAACATTTTGCTCCTGTAAAGGAGCCGATGAGAACCCCTGATTTTGATAAACATACACCCATCCTAATTGCACACTGATTCTCAAAATTTATATTGCCATCTGTTGTGCATGGATTTATTACACCCATATTAGCAGGGTGCCATGTCCAAAGTCTTTTAAAAGCCACCATTTCTACTTCTCCTATATAGTGCCTTGCAGCCGAGAACTGCCATTCAATTATTGTAGCTTTTCAATACTTATTTGTTGAAGCGACACAATCGCGTCTATGGCCAAATCGTTCGCTGCCGAAGAGACTCAAACAAGCAGACGCCAGTGGCGACGGAGACGTTGAGACTCTCCACCGTGCCGACCATGGGGATGGTAGCGAGGAAATCGCAGCGCTCTTTGGTGAGACGGCGCAGACCCTGCCCTTCGGCGCCCATGACGATGCCCAGCGGCCCACGCAAATCGAATTCATACAGGGTCTGCTCGGCGTGGCCGTCCAACCCCACCAGCCAGATGCCGCGCTCCTGCAACTCTTTCAGGCTGCGCGCCAGGTTGGTGACCTGCACGAAAGGCACGGTCTGCGCGGCGCCGCTAGCCACCTTGATAGCGGTGGCGGTCAGCGAGGCGGCGCGATCCTTGGGCGCGATCACCGCCTGTACTCCGGCGGCATCGGCGCTGCGCAGACAGGCGCCGAGGTTGTGTGGATCGGTGACGCCATCGAGGATCAGCAGGAAGGGGGGTGCATCGAGAACGTCAAGAATGCGCTCAAGGTCGGCCTCGCCCAGATTGCGCGGCGCCACCGAGCGTGCCACCACACCCTGGTGACGCGCCCCGGAGACCAGAGTTTCCAGTTCACGTTTGTCGCTGCCGTGGATGGTGGTGCCGGCCTTTTTCGCCAGTTCCAGTATCACCGCCATGCGCTTGTCATGACGTCGCTGATCCACCCACAACTCAGACACACTGTCGGGGGCCTGCTCCAGTGCGGCCTGCACCGCATGCAGGCCGAACAGATAATCGCTCATTCGCTAGCCGGTTTTGGCTTACGGCGCGGGCGACGACGACGCTTCTTTTTCACCGGCTTGTCGGTGGATACTTTGGCCGGCTCGTCGGAAGGTGTATTCGATGTCTGCTCCGAGGTTGGCGCACTGGCGTCATCGCCCTTCTTCTTGCTGCGCCGCCGACGTTTCTTCTTTTTCTTCGGTTTGTCCGCAACCTCACCGTCCTTGCCCTGCGCGCCTTCCCCGCTGGCAACAGCAGTGGCCTGCGGCTGATCACCCTCGCCCGGCTTCTTCTTGCGACGCTTGCGTATCTTCTTCTTTTTTCGCGCTGGCCGCAGCTCACCCGGCACCTTGTCGGCCAGCTCGAAATCGATCTTCTTTTCATCCAGATCGACACGCACAACGCGTACCTCGATCTTGTCACCCAGCCGGTAAGACTTGCCGCTGCGCTCGCCGCACATAATGTGATGCGCCGGATCGAAATGGTAATAGTCACTGGTCAGCGAGGTGACATGCACCAGGCCCTCGACATAGATGTCGTCCAGCTCCACGAACAGGCCAAAACCGGTGACGGAGGTAATGATGCCAGGAAAAGCCTCGCCCACCTTGTCCATCACGTATTCGCACTTCAGCCAGTCGGTGGCGTCGCGGGTCGCCTCATCGGCACGGCGCTCGGTCATGGAGCAACGCTCGCCCAGATTCTGCATGTCGGACGGGGCATAATCGAAATCTGCGGCCTTGCCGCCACGCAGAATGTGGCGAATAGCGCGGTGCACCAGCAGGTCGGGATAACGACGAATAGGCGACGTGAAGTGTGCGTATTCCTCCAACGAAAGCCCGAAGTGGCCGAGATTTTCCGGCTGATAGACGGCCTGATTCATACTGCGCAGCAGCACCGTCTGGATCAGATGCGCGTCGGGGCGGTCGCGCACGCTCTCCAGCAGCGTGGCGTAATCCTTTGCGGTGGGCTTGTCGCCACCGGGCAGATCCAGTCCCAGCTCAGCGAGGAAGGCACGCAGGTCGATCAGCTTGGTCTCTTTGGGAGTATCGTGCACACGAAACAGGGTCGGCATCTTGTGCTTGGCGAGAAACTTGGCCGCCTCCACGTTGGCGGCGATCATGCACTCCTCGATCATCTTGTGGGCGTCATTGCGCATCAGCGGCTCGATGCGCTCGATCTTTTTGTCGTCACCGAAAACAATGCGGGTCTCGGTCGTCTCGAACTCGATGGCGCCGCGTTTTTTGCGCTGTTTGATGAAGACCTGGAACAGCTCATGCAAATTTTCCAGATGCGGCACCTGGCGCGCGTAGGTCTTACGCAGACCGGCCTGGCCATCGATGATGGCCGCCACCTTGTCATAGGTCAGGCGTGCATGAGAGCGCATCAGACCCTCGAAGAAACGGTGGCTCTTTACCTTGCCGCTGCTGCTGACCTGCATCTCGCATACCATGCACAGACGATCCACCTTGGGATTGATGGAGCACAGACCGTTGGACAACACCTCCGGCAGCATGGGAATCACCCGGCCGGGAAAATACACCGAATTGCCGCGCTCGATGGCCTCGGCGTCCAAGGCACTGCCGACGCTCACGTAATGGGACACATCGGCAATGGCCACCAGCAGACGCCAACCCGAACCCTGCGGTTCGCAATAGACGGCATCGTCGAAATCACGCGCGTCCTCGCCATCGATGGTCACCAGCGGCAACTCACGGATGTCCTCACGACCCTTTTTGTGGCTGGGCAGCACACGCGGCTTGAGACCGGCGACCTCGTCCTCCACCCCCTGCGGCCACAGGTAAGGCAAGCCATGCGCGCGCGCGGCGATATCGATTTCCATGCCCGGCGCCATGTGTTCACCAAGCACCTCCAGAATGCGGCCAATCGGCTGGCGGCGACGGCTAGGCTGTTCAACCACCTCCACCATCACAATCTGCCCTTCACTGGCATCGTCCAGCTCCTCGGCAGGGATCAGGATGTCATGGGTAATGCGCTTGCTATCGGGAGCGACAACGGCGATACCACCCTCAATCAGCAGGCGCCCGACGATCTGATGGGTATTACGCTCCAGCACCTCTACCACGGCACCTTCACGGCGGCCGCGGCGGTCGATACCAGACACATGCGCCACCACGCGATCACCATGAAACAGCGCACGCATGTCACGTGGCCCCATGAACAGGTCATCGCTGCCGTCGTCCGGCACCAGAAAACCGAAGCCGTCGGGATGGGCAATGATGCGGCCACGCACCAGATCCATTTTATCCAGTGGCCCGTAGGCATTGCGGCGATTGCGCACCAGCTGACCATCGCGCTCCATGGCACGCAGGCGGCGGGTCAGCGCGATCTGCGATTCCTCGTCATCCAGGCCCAGCCTTTCCGCCACCTGCTGCCAGATTAACGGCTCGCCGGCCTCTTCGAGCAACTCGAGAATAAGCTCGCGGCTGGGAATGGGGTTTTCGTATTTCCGTGCCTCACGTTCGGCATGGGGATCGGTCATCTTCTTTTTTCGTTTAGTCATCCGGGTATTCTACTCGATACACGGGGTGAGTACTCCATCCAGGTGATAAATTAGGGTGCAGTTGGTCTGTCAGAGGGCACCAATCAGTAGGCGCTTTGGGCGACGCAGCAGCAGGACACCACAGGCGCACTGAAGCCAGCAGGGTTGACAGGCTACGAGTGGCGCATGAAATAAGATAGCAAGGCCCTTTCCGGCGTTGACAACAATCGAGCGGATCGGTAAAGTTCGCGCCCAGTTGCGAAGGCGCTTCGCCCAAGCCCGCAGCAATCACCTGCCGAGGTGGTGAAATTGGTAGACACGCTAGCTTCAGGTGCTAGTGGGGGTAACCCCGTGGAGGTTCAAGTCCTCTCCTCGGCACCATTATTTCCTTATTTATCAATAGATTAACAAGCGCAGCCAACTCTCTCTAACTTCAGCCCAGCCCTCAAACACAAAACCAAATCAGGCTTCTGCTGAGACCTCCCCACAGCCAGGCCCTGAAATCAGGCTTCTTCCTCCCGTTTGAGTTATGACCTGGATCTGAGTACTGATACGTTCCTTGAGAGCCGGTACGTGCGAAATCACACCGATCAGCTTCCCATCCTGCTGAAGGCCCGCGAGGGTTTCTAGGGCCGTATCCAGAGCCTCCTCATCCAGTGTTCCAAAACCCTCATCCAGAAACAGGGAATCAACTCGGGCATTTTTACTGGCCATGTGAGACAGCCCAAGTGCCAGTGACAGGCTGACTATGAAGCTCTCGCCGCCGGAAAGATTCTTAGTGGATCGGACCTCGCCTGCCTGGTAATTGTCAATCACGTTGAGTTCCAGTGGTTGCGTTGCATCATGGATCAGCAGGTAGCGGTCGGTCATCTTCTGCAACTGTCGGTTGGCGTGGCCAATCATCATTTCAAAGGTCAGCCCCTGGGCAAAAATGATTTCAGCTGACTGTGCTTGCAAAAAATCTTAGCTTCACCCATCGGATAGCGAAGTGTATCCCGCGGATAGGCAGGCATTTTTTGGAAGTACTGTGGAATCGAGAGTTCGCCTGAGAGTGCCTGTTTTTGGTGTGCTATTCGCCGCCATGAAGGTACGGATTCAGGTATAAATCAGTGATTCCAATGAAAGCTCAAGTCCTCTCCTCGGCAGCATTTTTTTACCTATACCTCATCAATGAGTTAACCAGAATCGCAGCAACCTGCTTCTGATGCCCGGTTTCCAGCGGTTTAGCGTTTTTTCGCTCCTTTGATGTGAACTCAGTTTCCTCATTAGGCAAATTTCTGCGATCATTGCGTCAAGATTTTCGCTCGCTTTTCGGTAAGATCGTTCTTGAATCTGACCCAGCTAGTCGGTAGATCATCAACCCACACGGAATCGACGTATACATACCATTGGTGGCTCTAAGCACCTAACACTCTGCAGCGTCTGCAAAACCTCTAAAAAATTGTCTTCCTCTGCCTGCGCATCAAATTCTGGCCGGTAATCCCATATTTTTCCAAAATGATATGATCCCCTGTTGGGCCAGTGTAATTGATAAAGATCTATATAATCCGTTTGCAACCTCTTCAGGCTTCCCTCAACGGCAAGTAAAATATTTTTCTTGTCAATAATATTCTGCCATCTCTGATCCAGGACAAGCCTGGCCCTGTGATTTTTGATGCAAGAATCACTTTTTCACGGCTTAAGCGTGAAGCAAACCAGTTGCCGATAATGGTTTCGGTGGTGCCAAACGTTTCGCTCATTGGCGGAATCGCATACATCTCGGCAGTATCAAAAAAATTCACTCCTTGCTCAAGCGCATAATCCATCTGCTCAAACCCTTCCGCCTGGCTGTTTTGAAATCCCCATGTCATCGTACCAAGACCAATGACACTGATATTCAATTCTGTTCGGCCCAATTTCCGGTATTCCATTAAAATTTCCTATTCGCCGTGAAGCGTAAATCACTTGGTTAAAAATACCACTCACTGATGATGCTGCTGAGGCAGCGGTCAACGGTTCAGCCACTTCCTCAATCCATCCATTTTACCTGAACCCATAACTTCAGGGCAGATGCAGAGTACCCTAAAAATAGGCGCTCTTAGACGAAGGCTGTAAACACGATGGCATGGAGGTTGGAGGTTGGAGGTAGGGCAGCAAAAGCAGGTGTTTTTCTTAAGGAAGCTATTTTTGGCAGGCAACACAGGGGCACCCTCCGAGGACACGGAGGCCTTAAACAAAGATGCAGGACATAGTCGACCTATTTTGAGTCGACCTATTTTGAGTTTCTACGACGGAGGAAGGTGCCAAAATGACCTGAGGATGGGACGTTCCGACTCCCCCTTAGTCAACACCCGCCACATCGAGAAACATCAGACCACAGCGCGCCTTCCCTGCATGAATCACGAGACAGCGGACAGAGGATTCCATACCCTCCGGGATACCATTTTCCGAAAGATCAATTTCGACAATTTCACCTTCGTGAAAATCCAACCCCCCACACTCAACACCCATGCCTTGCGAATTCATGTCAATAGCACAACTCGTGCCAATGGCCTCACCCTGTTTATACAGCCGGACACGCAACCGTGATGCCCGACGCTGCAACCAACGATGCTCCAACATTTTACGGCTGCTGCAGGCTGGTTTGGACTTCACGCTCTGCCTGTAACCAGTCGCCAAGCTCGCCACCTGCGCTAAAACCACGATGCTCCGCAATAAAATAGGCCGCTTCGGCGATCATCATCTGCTGCTCAACAGTTTTCTGCTGCGATATTGAGGCCGCTGGTGATTTTTTGGCCTTGCGGGTCTTTTTGGGGGATACCTTCGGCTTTGTTGTCGCCATGATCTCTTTCCTTCCTCGGCTGGATTTCAAAAGTTACAAAAAACTGTATCGATACCTTTATACCTGCGCAGTTGAATACAAATAGATCCCCCCCACAGCTACTTAGGTTACAGTTCCCTTAATATTGCCTACGACTATTTATAGCTCATTGCATACACGGTGTATGCACAGCATTGAAATCTGTATTTTATCTATCAATATCTCAGAAAAAGAATAAGGGGCATCACCACCCAAAAACCGCGATTGTTGCAGAATAAGGTTAAATAAAGAAGTGCATTGCAACGGCATGGGCGCAAGACAGCAGTAGGCACCCTGAAATGACAGCAGGCGATTTTCTCAAGGAGTTTACTCATTCATGCCAAGCGATGCAGGAGCAGTGGCCGGGAACGCGGCAGCTTTGCCCAAGCATCCAATAATGACAACCTGTCGTCAGGCCCGGCATAATACAACAGTGGGACAGCCTCTAGATAATTCCATTGCCACGGCCTATCAGTTTCCCGTGCGCAAAGACAGCAAGGATAATCCACACCACTGAACGCACCGACATGGCAATCAAGGTGCGCTGCTGATAGGCACCATCGAGGACGATATGCACGACGAATGCGCCGAAGACACCGACCGTCAGCACGGCAATCAGCATCGACAGAATAGCCCCCGCCCGACGCTGGCGGAAAATACACACCCCGGCGAGAATGTAGAAAAACCCGGCAATAAAATTGAACCAGAGCACGAAGGGCACGTACTGGCCCACAGCCTTGGCATATTGCGCTGAGCCAAACAGGATAAGACCACCTTCCTTGAGGGTCAGCAGGCCGAAGGCGATGGCAACGAAACCGGCGATCCAGATACCCGCCGAACGTTTGTTTTGCGAAGTCATTTTCATGGATTGTCTCCTGGCCAGTCGAAAAAATCAGGGTGTTTCCGTGACGGGATTCGCGGCACGCCGTTCCAGCAGCAGAAAAATCACAGGGATCACGATCAAGGTAAGAAAGGTGGCCGCCAACACGCCGCCGATCACCACCGTGGCCAACGGCGAAAAGCGCTCCGAACCGACGGCCATTTCCAGCGCCAGCGGCAACATGCCGGCGACGTCCGACAGCGCGGTCATCATGATCGGCCGATAGCGTACCGAGACGGATTCCATGATCGCCTTGCGCAATTCGCCCCCTTCGCGCCGGCGCTGCAGGATGTAGTCGATGAGCACGATACTGTTGTTCACCACCGTACCGGTGAGCAGGATGATGCCCAGCATGGCCGGCATAGAGAGATATTTGCCGGCCACCAACAACGCCGCAGCGACACCGACGAATTGCAGCGGAATGGCCACCATGATGGTCATGGGGTGTTTAAAAGAACGGAACTGGGCCACTAACACCAAATAGACCGCCAAAATACCCAATCCCAGGGCCCGCACCATGCGCGTCTTGGCCTCTTCGAAATCGCGCTGCTCACCGGTAATATCGATGTGATAGCCACGCGGTAGTTCGAGCTTGGCCAGCTCGCCGTTGATATCCGCAATCACCTCCGACAGCGGACGGCCAAAGTGGAAGGCCAGCACATTCTGGGTCTGTACCAGATCCTCACGGGTGACGATGCGTGGCCCGAAGGTGGACACCAGCCTCGCCACCTCACGCAGGGGAACCTGATGCCCGTCCACGCCGGTAATCACCACGTCGTCGAGATCAGACAGGTGCATCCGCTGCGTACCGGCATATCGCAGGTAAACATCGAGGTCACGGTTTTCCGCCTGCCGGTACGGCGTCACCACCCGACCTTCGAGGGCCTGATAGACCACCCGGGCGATATCCCGGCCGGTCAGGCCCAGTTCACTGGCACGCGCGTGGTCGATTTCCACCCGTGTCTCCGGCGTATCCAGGGCCCAGTTTTTGTAAGGGCTGCGTACGCCGGGCAGCCGTTGCAGGATCGTCAGCACCTCGCTGCCGAGACGATCCAGCTCCGCCACCTCCGCACCGCTGATACGCACATCGATGGGGGCGCTGGTGGTGGCCCGCGCCGTGCCGCCCTTCTCTTTCGCTACCGCCAGGGTCAGGCCCGGGATGGTCGCCGCCTCGGCTTCGATGTCCCGCATCACGTCCCAGATGGTGTCACTGCGCTCGGTGCGCGGCGACAGGTTGACCGTAATGCTCGCCTGATTGACGTCCAATGCGCCGCGGTCGCCGAGAAAATGGGCGCCGGCCTCGAAGCCAGCCTGAGTGCTCACCGCCACCACGCCCTCACGTTGTAACAGGGAGGCCTCCAGCCGGGAGACGGCATCCATGGTCTGCGCCAGTGGTGTACCCGGCAGGGTATCGAGGCTCAACTGAAAATTGCCCGAATCGAAACGCGGCAGCATCTCACTGCCGATGAACACCATGGTGCGCACACTGACCAGCAGCAGGATGACGGCCGTCAGCAGGGTCTTTTTCGGGTTATCCAGGGCCCAGTGCAACAGGGCCAAATAGCCTTCACAGAGCCCCTCCATGAAAGCGGTGAACGGCGCCACCAGTGTCTCCAGACGCCCCGCCCGCGTCTCGTGATGCGGCCGCAGCCAGAGGGCGGTGAGCAGCGGAATCAAGGTCACCGAGACAATGAAGGACGAAGTCAGGGCGAAGCCGAGAGTAAAGGCCAGAGGGGAAAACAGCTTGCCCACAAAACCACCCAAAAACATCAGCGGAATCAGTACCGAGAGGGTGGTCACGGTGCCGGCCAGATCAGCGAGAAAAATCTCCTCCGTGCCCTCGATGGCCGCCCGGGCCGGACTTTTGCCCGGCATCTCCAGATGCCGGTGGACGTTCTCCAGCACCACGATGCTATCGTCCACCAGCAGACCGATGGAGAGAATAATGGCCGACATGGTGATCATGTTGAGGTCGATGCCCGCCAACCACATCAGCGAAAAAGTCATCAAAAACGACACCGGGATAGAAATAGCGATGATGCCCGCCTGACGCAAATTGGCCAGAAACAGGAACACCACGCCAATGGTTAGGGCGATGGCCAGCATGATGGAGGTGGTCATGTTGCTGATCACCAGTTCGGTGAAGATGGCGTCGTCATCGGCGACGATGAACTCGACCTGTGGGAACTGCCGGCCCAGATCGTCCAGTGTCTGACGCACGTTTTGCGCCACATCGACGGTATTGGCCTCCTGGCGCTTGAGTACCTGCACGGCAATGGCCGGGGCATTGTTGAAATGGTAGGCGGAACGTGGCTCCTGCTCGCTCTCACTCACCGTCGCCACATCCGACAAGCGCACCAGCCGGTCGCCCTGACGTAAAATCACCAACTGCGCCGCAGCCGCCGCGCTGTTCAGGGGTGAGTCGAAACGCACCACGGTCTCGCGCATCCCCAGGTCAATGCGTCCACCCGACTCGGTCAGATTCCAGCCGTCCAGCGCCCGTGAAATCTGTGCCATGGTGACGCCGAAATCACGCAGGCGGTCACGCTGCACCGCCACCTCCAGCTGGCGGCGATGGGCACCGAACACATCCACCGTGGCCACCCCGGCGATCAGTTGTAGCCTGTCGCGGATGTCATTGTCCGCCAGCTCGCGTACCTGTTGCAGTGATAAAGTGTCACTGCGCAGGGCAAGGGTGAGTATGGGTTTGTCCGAGGAGGAAAACTGCATCACCTGTGGCTCGCGCATGGCCGCCGGCAGGCGCTCGCGGATGCGCGTGATGGCGTTCTGTACGTCCACCGCCGCCTCTTCCACACGCCGCTCGAAGTGAAACTGCACCTTGACCACGGACAGCCCGGTCTGGCTGATGGAGCTGACCCGCGCCACGCCATCGATGCCGGAAAACTCCTCTTCCATGGGCTTGCTCAGGTTCTTGCTCACGTCACGCGCGGCCACCCCCGGATAGGCGGTGATGACCGTAACCACCGGCGGATCGGTATCGGGAAACAGGCGCACCGGCAGAGAGAAACGCGCCACCGCACCGATCACGATGACGCCGATGAGCAAGGCGAAGATGGTGTAACGGTAATTGATGGAAAAGCGCGGCCAACTCATGACGACACCTCACCCGCTGCCGGAACGACCACGGCGAGGCCGTCCCGCAGACGGGAATCCGGCGTGACGATGAGCCGCTCCCCCACCTTCAGGCCCGAGCGGATCAACACGCGTCCCTCCTCCACGGCGCCGCCTTGCAACGGACGCCAGCGGGCCACACCGTCCTCGAACAAAAATACCCCCTGTACATTCCCGCGCCGCAGTAGGGCGTGGTGCGGAATGCTCAGGGCCTCGTCGTGATGGGCCAACACCACTGTCGCCACCAGCGCCATGCCAGGGTAAAGGGTATCGGGCAACGCCTCCGGCCCACAGCCGAGACAAATCTCGAAGGTGGCGTTGCGCGTCATCGGATCCAGCAACGGATAGATCTTTTCGATGCGACGCGCCAGGTACAGATCCGCCGCCGGGATTTCGATGTTCACCGCAAGCCCGCGGCTCAAGCGGCCAATATCCACCTGCGGCACGGAAATCACCGCCTTCATCTCTTGCAAGGACACCAGTTCGAGCAACGGCTTGCTCAGGGGCACTGCCAGATCACCCACCTCCGTCATCAGGCGCGAGACCCGTCCGGCAAAGGGCGCGCGGATCCGCGAATAACCCAGACGAACCTCCGCATTGGCCAGGGCTTCAGCGTTTTCTTCGATGGAAGCCAGCAACCCGTCCACCCTGCGCCGGCTTTCATCGAGCTGGCTTTCGGCAATGACCTTCTGCTGGCGCAGCGTGGTGTTGCGGCGATTCTGTCTCTGCCAATAATCGAGATCACTGCGCAGGCGCTGCTCATTGGCGCGCAAGCGCCGGATTTCATTGCCCAGCTCACGGTCATCGAGACGGATCAACAGCTCGCCCTGCTCGACCCGGTCGCCTTCACGGTGCCTGATCGCCATCACCCGCGCACCCACCTGAGCCGGAATCTGCGCAACCCGCCCGGCCGCCACGCTGCCCACGTAACGGGCACGAAGACTGAACGGAGCCGGCGCCAGGGTCAGGGTCTCCACCGCCAGCGGTGCGGAAGTCTGCACCGGTACCGGCTGCAAGCGTTGCTGCACGCGCTGAATGGCGAAAAACAGTACCATCGCCAGCAGGATCAGTAACAGGATTGCCGAGCCTTTTTTCCGATTGATCGTCAATGTATTCAGCATGTTATCCAGGCTCCTCTGTCCGCTGTCGCCACCTTGATCCACGCAAAAGTGTGTTCCCCACGATTCATCCCTCCTCCACACCGGGGAAGGCGCGGCGCGCATTAAATGTGATTAATTACTCACAAAATACCTCAAAAAAATACCGGACGGTGGACATCCCGGCGCAGAAAGTGAGCAATTGATTACATATTATCATAGCCTGTTATTTATCTTTCGCAAGCCCCCACGACTTTTGATTTTCTTGTTCGCCACAGCGACACGGAGAGCACAGGGTATGCAATTACGTCGGCTGCACTTCAGAGCCATCGTGCGCGCAAATGACAATAACGAGCCTATTTGGTTTCGTTGGTTGCGCTTTTCATTTCTCACTCTCTCTCGCCCACCTCAACTTCGATTACCATGATCAAGTGAGGCGACAACTATCCTGACAGAGGGGGGAATCAAACCCGCGTCGTCAATCGCCCGCATGATCAGATCAAAGGGTTCCTGGTTGGATGAGACCTGCGGCGCAAAACCACTGCCTCGCGACTGCCGATGGAAGCCTCCGAAGGTACGGCGGCGCGGGCGCAAGTGCCGTCCTGCAGCTCGCATTCCACCTCGACGGTGGGATGACCGCGGGAATCGAGAATCTCACGGCCAAGCAGTGATTGAATATGGAAAGGACGATTCATGGTTGTTCACCCTTGCGTAACATCCAGCCAATAACGATCAATGCCCAACCATCGAATAGCAGACTGATACCCACATACAGTCCCACCAGCCACAGCGATGTGCCCGGCCAGCCGATCAGAAACAGGGTATCCAGCAGGGCCGAAATAACACCATTGAAGGTCATCCAACCCCGGGATGGATCGACCGGGCGAGCGTAAAACGGCCCATGGCATCCAGCAACAAGCCACCTTCAATGCCATACTTAAACCACGACGAATAGCAATCGCGCTTCAACGAATAATGATCGAAACCAGTAAACCGGTATGCGAGTTCACCTGACTATCCGTCAGATATGCTCCCGTAGACGCTGTTCCACCTCAAGCACATGACGTGTAGTGGCAAGTACTGTATCCGGGTTGAGACTCATGGAGTCAATGCCAATTTCCACCAGATATTCGGCCATCTCTGGATAGTCCGATGGCGCCTGCCCACACAGCCCGGAATGGCGGCCGTTACGTTTGGCGCCGGTCACCGCCAGCCGGATCATCTCTTTCACACCGGGATCACGCTCATCAAAATCAAAGGCGACAATTTCCGAATCACGATCGACACCAAGGCTCAGCTGAGTGAGGTCATTGGAGCCAATAGAAAATCCGTCAAATAGCTTGGCGAATTCATCAATGAGGATAACGTTGTTAGGAATCTCACACATAACATAGATCTCAAGGCCGTTGTCACCACGGACAAGACCGTTGGAGGCCATGGCCTCCAGTACCCTTTCCCCCTCCTCCACCCGTCGGCAGAATGGAATCATCAATTTAACGTTAGTCAATCCCATGTCATCACGCATGTGTTTCATGGCGACGCACTCCAGAGCAAATCCCTCCGCATAGGCAGGATGTACATAACGGGATGCGCCACGAAAACCGATCATCGGATTATCTTCTTCCGCTTCGAAAAAAGTTCCACCCAGCAAGGTAGCGTATTCATTACTCTTAAAGTCGCTCATGCGAACCACACAGGGCTTGGGATAAACCGCAGCGGCAATCGTGGCGACGCCCTCGGCAAGGGTCTTAATGAAAAATTCTTCAGGATCATCATAGGCAATACTGATGTCGGCGATTTTCTCACGGGTTTCAGCATCCACCTTTTCCGGGTGTTTGAGCGCCATCGGATGAACCTTGATGTATTCATTGATAATGAATTCCATCCGCGCCAGGCCGATGCCATCCACAGGCAATGAGGCGAGGCTGAACGCCTGATCCGGATTGCCCACATTCATCATTATCTCGGTATTGGGTTTCCCCAGTTGACTGAGATCCGCCTGTTGAATTTCAAAATCCAAAATACCCTCATAGACATTACCGGTTTCGCCTTCGGCACAACTGACGGTGACCGCCTGACCGTTTCTCAATAACCCAGTCGCACGCCCGGATCCAACAATGGCGGGAATCCCCAGTTCACGTGAAACGATAGCGGCGTGACAGGTACGGCCACCACGATTGGTAATGATCGCGGCTGCCGTTTTCATCACCGGCTCCCAGTCCGGTGTCGTGGTATCCGCCACCAGAACGTCTCCCGGCTGAAAATCGTTGAGATACTTGACATCAGTGATGGCACGGACTTTTCCGCTGCCGATTTTAGTGCCGACAGCTCGACCCTGGAGTACAACGCGGGATCTTTCATTCAGATGATATATTTCAAGCACGCTGCCTTTCTTTTGTGATGCCACCGTCTCCGGTCTCGCCTGCACCATATACAGTTTTCCATCATCGCCATCCTTTGCCCACTCCATATCCATGGGTTTATAAAAGCCGGCTTTCTGTGAATAATGGTTTTCCACACGGATGGCGTAGTCCGCCAGGATCATGATATCCGCGTCGGTGATGCAGAAGTGATTTCTTTCCTCGTTATTGGTATCAATATTTCGGGTATATTCCACAGCAATGTTGCCAGTATTAAGGGTGTCGGTAAAAATCATCTTTTTTTCTTTTTTTCCCAGACGGCGTTTCAAAACAGCCCGATAGTTCTCTTTGAATGTGGGCTTGTGCACATAGAAACTATCGGGATCAATCGTTCCCTGCACGACATTCTCACCCAGTCCCAGTGCTGCATTGATGAAAACGACATCTTTGAATCCGGTTTCTGTGTCCAGCGAAAACATAACGCCGCTGGCCCCCAAATCACTGCGTACCATTTTCATCACAACAACGGACAGATAGACTTTGTAGTAGTCAAAACCATTATCGTATTTGTAGTGAATGGAACGGTCAGTAAAATTGGATGCCAGGCAACGTTTATAGGCATCGAGCAATGCATCCACACCACTGACATTGAGATAGGTATCATTTTGTCCGGCAAAGGAGGCCTCCGGCGAGTCCTCCGCCGTGGCCGATGAGCGCACCGCCACGGAAAAATTCCCGCCATATTCCTGCTTTAATCGCTCATAGCCTTGAGAGATTTCCACTTTCAGGTCATCTGGCAATACACAGCCATCGATGATCGTCCTGGCAGCATCACCACGAGCCTGCAAGTCCTTGATATTGTCCGGGTTCAGGCCATCAAGTGCCTGATGTAATAACGGCCAGGCATTATTGTGATCAAGGACATCACGATATGCCGTTGCGGTAATGGCGAATCCATTGGGAATTCGCACACCTTCTGAGCGCAGGTTTCGATACATCTCCCCCAACGAGGCATTCTTGCCACCAACCAGTGGTACATCATCAATACCCATTTCAGAAAACCAGCGAATATATTGATCAGCTTCATCACACATGTGTCTGTCTCCTGTGATTACTCAAGGGCATAGCAAATAATTACGTAGAAGTCACAATCAATCCAGTACACCGTATCCCAATAACCATTGAGCCACCTTCCTTTGCCCATTCCTCAGCGAACAGTATCTTGACCGCATCAAGGCTTCGCTCATTGGTTTACGCTGCTTGCAAACCTGACAAATTGCAGCCTGTGCCAGCGCCTCCGCCGTCGCCTGATGTACCGCCAGCACATCCATGCCGTTGATCCGCCGCGCCGGGAGGCGATAACCGCAGGCGCGTTTGTAGACCTCGGTCACCGCGGAGTGACGGTGAATCTCGGTGCCTATCTGGTAATGGTTGTTCTCGCACACGAACAACACCGGCAGTTTTCACAGCGCCGCCATATTGAGGCTCTCGTGGAAGGTGCCCTGGTTCACGGCGCCATCACCAAAGAAGCAGCTCGCGATCAAACAGGTGCATGGAACCGCCCATACCACCACTGCAACCGGTCTTGCGCCCAAACAGTTCGGCCATCACATTGTTGGCCGGCACACCTCGTACCAGGGCGTGAACATGCTCGCGATAGGTGGAGACAACGTAATCCACCGGTTCCGCCGCATGCAGAACGCCGACACCCACGGCCTCTTCGCCCAGATAGAGATGCAGAAACCCGGCGATGTTGCCTTGCGCGTATTCCTGTGCGACCCGTTCCTCAAAGGCGCGCGCCAGTAACATGTCGCGCAGCATCTTTCTCTGTAAATCTAATTCCATGGCCAGTGCTTCCCTATCAATCCGGACAAAACTCATCCACAGCTTCGAAGAGTGGTGTCATATACATGTAAGCCGGTCCGCCATGCATCATGATCGCCATAAAACCGGCTTCAACCATTTCATCTCTGCTGGCACCGGCCTTGACCGCCTGCTCGACATGAAAAACGATGCACCACTCGCATTGCCCGGCTACGGCCAATCCAATATTAATGAGTTCCTTGACGCGCAGATCCAACGCCTTGCCCTGTTCGGCCTTTTGCAGAAAACCGAGAAAGGCACGGGTCTCGGCCGGATAATCCTTGCTCAGACGGCGAGTCAGTTCTGCAACCTGATCAAGCTTCTTGCGTGCTGTATGATGGAGAAAGATCTCGGTGGCGGAAATGGCCATGGGTGAATCGAGAAAAACCTAGGTGCTGCCGGGCAGGCGACCACTGTTTACCGCCTCGTGCAGAAAATAGAGCATTTCCTGGGCGCGTTCCAGCGCAAAGGTGGGGATAACCACGTTACCGCCGCGACGAAAGGTGTCGTCGATGGCCTCGTACAGCTCCTCGATGGAGGGCTGTAACTGCTTGTGCAGGCGATCACCGTAGGTGGTTTCCATCACCACCACGTCCGCCGCTGGTGGTGTGGCCGGGTTACGCAAAATCACCCGGCCGCTATAGCCCAGGTCGCCGGAGAACAGCACCGAGCGTTTTTTTCCGCCCTCTTCCAGTTCAAGATGAATGCTGACGGAGCCCAGAATATGCCCGGCATCGATGAAAGTGGCGTGAACACCGGGGCAGACTTCCATGCGTTGATCGTAACTGGCGGTACGACCAAAGGCGCCGAGGCTGTTGAGGGCATCGAGCACCGTGTATAGTGGCTCAATGCGTTTCTTGTGCTTGCCTTTGCTGCGTGCGGCCTTGCGTCCCTGATAGGCGGCCTCCTCTTCCTGCAGGTGGGCCGAGTCGAGCATCACCAGTCGCGCCAGTTCACGCGAGGCGGCGGTGGTGATGACCTCGCCGCTAAAGCCACGCTTCGCCAGCAGCGGGATACGGCCGCAGTGATCCAGATGGGCATGGCTCAGCAGCAGGTAATCGATATCGGCCGGTTCAAAGCCGAAAGAACCGGCATTTTCTTCGACCAGCTCGTGACTCCCCTGATAAAGGCCGCAGTCGATGAGAATGCGCTTGCCCGCACATTCGATAAGGTGACAGGAGCCGGTGACTTCCTGATCCGCGCCGTGAAAGGAAGTTTTCATGGTTTACACCTGTTGCTTTGGTTTCACTTCTTTGTTCACGACGTCTCTCCTTGGCACCCTGAGATTCGGTCTGGTCGGTCATTCATTCATTCATTCATTCATTTTCTGACCCTGGTTGTGCATCAGCACCGCCAGTGCGGCGGCCACCAGCCGTGCCGTCGACGGGTCGGAACGCGAGGGCAGAAGAATCGGCACCTTTGCGCCGATAACGATGCCGGCCAGGGTGGCGCCCGCCAGATATTCCAGATCCTTGGCGAGGATATTGGCGGCGTTGAGATCCGGGGCCAGCAGAATATCGACCTGGCCGGCGACCGGGCTGCTGATGTGTTTGATACGCGCGGCCTCGGCGGAGATGGCATTATCGAAGGCCAATGGCCCGTCGACGATGGCATGTTTGATCTGGCCACGATCAGCCATTTTGCTCAGACAGGCTGCATCGATGGTGGAAGTAATGGCCGGTTTGACGACCTCCACGGCAGACAGCGCGGCCACCTTGGGTCGCTCGACACCCAGCAGTCGCGCCAGGTCGATGGCACTTTGCAGAATCGCCGCTTTGCTAGCGAGATCCGGTGCGATGTTGATCGCCGCATCGGTAATAAACAGTGGTTTGGGATAAGACGGCAGCTCGGCCACAAATACATGGCTGACCCGCTGGCCGGTGCGCAATGCGGCGAGCACCGGGCGCATCAATGCGTCGGTATGAATCCAGCCCTTGGCCAGTGTGTCCACTTCACCCTGAACCACCAGATCGATCCCCTGTTGGACAGCTTCCTCTTCGCTACGGCTGTCCAACAGGCGGATGCCATCGAGTGAAAACCCGAGTTGCTGGCAGAGCTGTCGGATAGTCGTCGCATCGCCGATGATGGGATTTCTTTTTATCCGGCTGATCACGGCCCGGGGGCTGTGGATAGTGATCTGTAACGTGCCGGGCGTGCGCGTCAATTCCACCGGCGAAACAAACGATCACAAGCGGGCCGGAAAGCTACCTGGCTAAACTATTGATGGCAGTCTAAATTTCGTGTGTTTGCCCTGTTGGTCGTAGCCAGTAAAATTGATGTGGGGGGATCACCAACTGATCCTTGAACATATACGGTGATGCACCAGAATAGAGATCCTGCAATTGCTCAAACTCAAAGTGGCCACGGTCGCCCAGATCATCAAGAGTGAGTGACTGAGGCAAACTATCGAAGTTACCTACCACCAGTACACTGTCGTTCAGTTGGAACGGGTTGCTACGTAAAAACACGAACAGATGCGGGTTATCGATAGCCAGCAATTCACGGTTATTGTAGTCGGCGAAGGCGGATATGGTTTTCCGTACTGCAATCATCCTTTGCAGGCCATCGAAGATCATTTGTTGCACCGTGCCGGGGCGATGCCGCAACCCGGCCTTTTCCCAGTCAATGACAGGACGATGCATCCAACGACTATCGTGGGCCTTGCTACCGTCCTCTCGGTAGTCGTAGTCATTGAGGGTGCCGATCTCATCGCCATAGTAAAGCAACGGGATGCCACCAAAAGACATGATCATGCCATGCAGCAACAATATGAGGTCGACACTGTGCTGGATGGCTGTCGGATCATTACTTTCCAGCGCCGACTCCAGCCCCACCAATGAAGCCAGTGCGCCGGAAATACGGACATCGCCGGTTTTCTCATTGCGGCCGAAGGGGTGACCACGGGCCGGTGAAGCGGCATAAGTACCGGTGAAATAGTCGACCAGAAAACGTCGGTGTGCACAGGGCTCGTAGCCGGCCTGTATGATGTCCGCATCATCGAAGCCCAAACCAATATCATCGTGACAGCGCACATAATTGAGCCAGGTGGCGCGATCCAGCTTATCCGGCAGGCTACGGATGCCCTGGTTGAGCAGGCTGGCATTCTTGGTCGCCACCGCATCCCACAGCAGAGCCATGAAAGTGGCGTTGTAGGCAATCTCACATTCTTTGGCGATGACCGCGTCCTCGCCAAAATACTTGGCGATCTCCACCGGCGCGACAATGGCCTCTGCAATAAACAGCACCCCGGGCGCAGTCACCTGGCAGCAGTCCTTCAGCAACTGTAGGATAAGGTGCGCTTCAGGCTCATTTTGGCAGGTGGTGCCTATTTTTTTCCAGAGAAAGGCCACTGCGTCCAGGCGTACGATATCCGCCCCCTGATTGGCCCAGAACAGGATGATGTCCAGCATCTCGATGAACACGGCAGGATTGCTGTAGTCCAGATCCCACTGGTAATTGTTGAAGGACGTCATCACCCATTTATCCATGACTTCGTCGTAGGTAAAATTGCCGGGCGAGATCTCGGGAAAGATCTCCGGCATGGTCTTCTCAAACATGTCCGGGATCTCGCGATCATCAAAGATGTAGTAGTAGTCTCTGAATTTCTGCTCGCCGGCGCGGGCGCGTCTGGCCCACTCGTGCTCATCGGAGGTATGGTTCAGCACCACATCGAGAGTCAGCAGGATATTGCGCTGACGCAGGCTGCCTGACAGTGACTGCAGACCCTGCAACGTACCGACACGCTTATCCACATCGCGAAAGTTGCTAACCGCATAGCCCCCATCACTGGCATCCCGGGGGCACACCAGGATAGGCATCACGTGGATCATGTTAATACCCAGTTCCTGCAGGTAACTCAACCGGTTTTGCAATCCCTGCAGGTCGCCCGCAAAGCCTTCGGTATACATTGCCATACCCACCCATTCCTGGCTGAGGAACCAGTTGTGATCCTTTTCACGCAATGTGTCCAGCTTCTTCAGGGCATTTCCACGCTTGATGAACTGGGCCGCCATAACCTCCACCAGCCGCCCCATTTGCCGTTCAAAGTCATCGCGCTCACCATACAGATGATGAAACAACGAGTGGATAGCATAAAAATTCGCACCCAGCCGGGTATAAAAGTGGCGCAGGTCGCGTTTACGGATCTCGGGCTTGAGTTCATCGAGAATCCTGTTCAGCAGTGAGTGAGATACCTGTTCGTACATAACTGTCTGTAGCGTTCGTGTTCCAATGACCAATATAACGGTGGTAGACGACTGGGTCTGACATATTCCTGAATCCGAGAGTTCATGACGGCACATAACGCAAGCTATTGACTCCACTGCGAAATCAATAGCTTGCACTCTGTATCCGCCCTACCCCCCAGGTTCAGGGTATTGGCAAGACGTTGATTATGCAACGGCAGGAAATAGCGAAACCTGAAATTTTCCCGTCTGTGCCTATGCTCCTGTAACCTCAGATCAAACAGGTATCGCTGTGGATTCTTTCTTTGAGGACGCTGTTAATTCCGCTTCCCGATTCCCACAGCTATCAAAGAAATCATAGTGATCGATGGCCTCCAGAATGCCCAGAGCGTATGGCTGGCAAGCGAAGTAGATTTTCTCCTGATCTATCAGTTGTGACAGTTCTTCGTGGTGGCGGTTACCCACCACCACGGCCAGGGTGTTGCCGCGCATCATGTCCTCATCTGCGCCGGAACCACCCGCAACCAGAATATGTTCAAGAGGGATATCCAGTCGTTGTGAGACATAACGCAACGCCTGACCCTTGGAGGCCCGTGATGGCACGATGTCGAGAAACTGGCCGAAGGAATAGAGCACATTGGTTGTCAACTCCTTCTTTCGGAGCAGGGTGATGATTTCGTCCAGCGGTGGCGCTGTCCGGGGGTCGATGTAGTTGGAGACCTTGAACCGGCTTTGCTCATTTTTCGGCTGAGGCTTCAGGCCGGGTAGATCGACCAGCACTTTTCGCACCCGCTGTGGGTTCCAGTCATGGTCTATGTGGTCGGCCCACCAGTCGTCCTCGGTAAGTGCCTGACCGTAATGGATACGGGTGCCCAAGCTGCTGATCAGCACATCTGGCGTTGGAATGCGGTATTTTTTCATCAGCGCCAGCGCGCTATCGATTCGGCGCCCGGTGACGATGCCAAAGGCGGCACATTTGCGATGTGCCCGCATCGCCTCGACGAAGTGCTGAATGGCGGCCGGGCTACCGACCAGGCTCTGATCCAGGTCGGTGAAAATAGCACGATCCCGGTAGCGCTTCGCCCGCAGTTCAGGTTGCTCAATGGGCATGGGCTTATAGTTATCAGGCAGCTTCCGGATCCTGGACAGATAGCTCTCGACATGGGCCGGCCAGGCGTAGTGACGCCGCACGCCCTTGATGCCGTTACGGGCTGCCTGTAACCAGGCGGTTCGCTCACACAGCAGCTTGAGCAGGGCGGTGGTTATGGCAGCCTTGTCCAGCGGATCGACCAATTCACCATTGTGACAATTGGCGATGATGTCCACCGGGCCACCATTCTCGGTCACCACGACCGGCAGGCCACTGGCGGCGGCCTCCAAAATGGTTAAACCAAAGGGTTCAGTGAGCGCCGGGTTGACAAAAACACCACCGGAGGCAGCGGCCAGGCGATAAATTTCCGGCACCTCATCAGCACGGTGATGCTTTGGAATGGCCACCCTGCCATAGAGATCATAGCTGTCGACCAGCAGGAGGATGTTGATCAACACCGACTGAGCACCGGCATCCATATCGCGGATATCGTCGCGGCTGCCGACGATAATCAATAGATTGGCCGCCTTCTGCAAGGCGGGTGATTCACCATAGGCCTCGATCAGGGTCAGGATGTTCTTGCGCTCATCCGGCCGTGACAGGAGGAGGATAAGTGGCTTGCCGGGTTCGTTGAGAAAACGCGCCAAGTGGCTGGCGAAGCCGAACTTGCCGCCTTCCCGCGGCGGATAAAACTGCTTCAGGTCTGTGCCCGGCGGAATGACCGCCATGCGCCTTGGGTCATAATAATTGTAGAGTTCATACTGTTCCTCGATCTCGTTGTGGGTACTGGTAATCACCAGGTCAGCATTGGCCAGGATCTCTTCCTCGGCATCAATGCGCCGCTCAATATTGTAGGTTCGCTCAATTTTTTCGCGTGACAGGCCACGGGCCAGTAAACGCTTGCGTTTGTCCCGGCCCAGCGAGTGGCCGGTATGGATGAGCGGAATGCCCAACAAACTGGCGAGATGCATACCCACATAACCCGCATCGGCATAGTGACTGTGTACCAGGTCAGGCATGCGGGGCTGCTCGTTGAGCCAGTTGGTCAGGTTGTCCGTGAAGCTGTCGAGATGATCCCACAGCTGCTCCTTGGGAAGGTATTCCTCGGGTCCAGCATTGATGCGCACGATGCGAACCTTGTCGGACAGGGTCTCAATGGGCTCGGCATAGTCGTCGCTGACCGTTGAATCAATCACCCGACGGGTGACAAGATCCACCCGCTCGATATCATCATGCTCGCCCACAGCCCGGGCGAGATCAATGACATATTTGGTCTGTCCGCCCGTGTCGGCGTCTCGGCCAAGCTCCAGGTTATGGGCGCGGATCAAGCCATGAATACTGATCAGCAGCAGATAGATTTTGTTACTACCACCCCTTGCAAACATTGTATGTGGCCTTACTGTAGTGAGTTGATGAAGTGCCGGCTCCGGCTCTCCTGAGAAAGAAGCAAAACAGGCAGAATAGATCCTCTCTCATCCAGATCAAGACATGAAAACAAATAACACCGAAAATCCGTACAGAATCCTGACCCCGGAGCAGATCCTCTCATGGGTGGAGGACGATGCACAGGTAATGCGACTGCGCAGTGATCATGATGTCATGCCGGGAGGTTATCTGGCAGCCGCAATTCCGGCATTGGTTGACTGGACATCCAGCGATCTGAAAGGTGATCCGGCCAATATCGTTCTACGGCACGTCAACTACGGTGGAAATCCATTTGATAAATCGACGGTACTCCACAGTGTACGGGTACCCCTCGACGGCCTGGAGCGCGCTGAATTCACCCTGATACCGTTCGGTGAAGGTGGACGGTACGGGCCCTTGCAGCATGTGCAGCTCCGTTTCATTTTCAAGGCTGGCAAGGAACCCAGGTTGCTTGATCTTACGAATACCGCAACCGGTGCAAATTCGCAAATTTCCGACCTCGTGTTTGGCTGGATATCGTGGCAGCGCCCGGATGTCGGCTGGAATCTTCGCAAGGGGATGGACGATGATGCGCAGGACTACTGGTTAAGTCTACGCGCCTACGCCGGCTCGCAGATGTTTCTGGAAGACACATTACGGGGACGTGATTGGTTCAGTTATGAATTACGCTTACCGGGTGGCGGGAAAGGACTGGCTGAACTCTTCAAAGTAACGGTGACACTGGGTGATGGCGTGGCCCGCGATACCCTGGCGCGCATGCTGGCCGGCGGAGAAAAGGCCTGGCTAAAGCATGCACCGCCGAATAGTGGTGTCGAACAGAATATCCACAACCAGTGGCGGGCTCTGATTGAGCGTATCCGTATATCAGACCCTCAGGCCCTGGTGCCGATACATCTCCCCCCGGAACTGGACACCTATCAACCGCTGGTTCGCTCCTGTGCAACCTTGGCGCGTTACACGGTGTTACTGGCGGTAAAACGGCTGATTGCCAACGGGCATGACGAGGGCGTCGTACTGAACAAGCTGCCCGAACCCTTACTCGGCCGCTCAGAAGTCTGGATGAAAGAAATTGCCCATACCGGTTTAAGTGGGCTGTTTTTACGGGCGCCGCTCGCGATGCGCTACATTTTACGACACCGCGAATCGGTTCCGCTGGACATACCCGCCGAGCTTGAGGCCGCAGGACTTCTACAGCTACTCAATGGTAAACGCCAGCGGATTCACTATAACCGCGATACATCACCCTATGGGAAGGCGTTCTTTGTCTAACCCAACCCTGAATCCTCGGATTCAGGCAATGGTTTGGCAAGATAGTTTTGCAAGAGGTTCGCAAATGTCATTCTCAGGCTGGTTAGCCGACAGACTCATTCTCCAACCCACCCGGCATGATATCCATGTGCCGGAGAGAACGTCTTCACTGTTTCTGCGCGATGAGACCGAGCTGGAAATATGGGTACATCACATCAATTCGGATGGGCGGGAAAAACCGGATCTTTACCTGCTGGAGTTTCCCGGGACTGCCAGCCGCGCCGAGCACAGTACCGATTTTCTTGAGGGCTGTTGGGGATCCTTGCGGGTCGAAATCTGGGCGGTGAATCCACCCGGGTACGGTAAAAGCAGCGGGACGGCAAGCCTGAAGAAGCTATCGGCCATGGCAGAGCACGCACTGCAGGAACTACGCCAGGTCGCAGGAGATATTCCGCTGATCGTTGCCGGAGGCAGCCTCGGCAGCGTGAGCGCCCTCTACCTTGCCGCACGTTACCCGGTTGCTGGCCTGCTGGTACAGAATCCACCGGCCTTGCGCGAAGTCATCCTGGCGCAATCCGCCTGGTGGTCTTTCAACTGGGCGACGCGTCTGATTGCCGCGCAGATACCCTCTGAACTGGACAGTATTGCGAACGCCCGGAGGGCAACGGCGCCTGCCGTTATTGTGTCGGCGCAACAGGATAGGATTGTGCCACCCCACATACAGCATCAGATCATTGATGCGTACAAGGGACCAATAAACATATTAACCATGCCGGATGCTGATCATGACACCCCCCTGAAAGCGCATGATCTCAAACAACTGCGCTCCCTGGCGGTGTGGCTGTACAGCGCGGCAACGGCATCGCCTGAAGCGCCCACTGTTGGCGCCGTGCCTGACAAGAACGAAGGCCATTGCCGGCACACGGCGCCTTGTCGCAAGGCATGACAGGAACGCTGAACCTGTCGATATAACCTGGACGGAGTATTACCTGAACCCGCGGATTCAGCTTTTAGGTTTGAACCAGTGCAGTGTCTCGGGATGAAAATGTACAAGTCCCTCCAGCACGCCTGCGGCATAGTTGCCGTTCATGCCCAGGAAATCACCGTGAGCAAGATACAGACGCTCCGCAAATCCCTGCTTGCACACACTACGCATGGCCTCTTCATACACCTCTCGGCGGGCATTGTGTACCAGCACCGCTTTCAGGCCGGAAGTCAGAACCGGCAGGTCATTACCACTGTCACCGGCGAATATCGTGTTTTCCTCTTTGAAGCCCGTGCGCGCCATGAGGAAACGAATGGCATGAACCTTGGTTGCACGGTGGGGCAGCACGTCGAGCAGACCGACATGCCTGGCCTCATCGATACTCCAGATCAAGCTTGCCCGTAACTCGTTCTGCCGTAAGCGGGCATGCATCTCTGCCAGCAATTCATCACGCTCGGTTTTCCCCGGCACGTAGTAACTCAGTTTAAAGGCGCTCTGCTTCTCCGCCTCCTGCAGGGTAAGGTTGTCAATATCCTTGAACAGCGTCACAAGGTCGTCGTGCCGGTTTCCCGACCAGTCCGGTGCAATCTCCTTTTCCCAAGCCTTCAAGGGGATCCATTGATCGCCATGAAATTCATAGATACTGGTGCCCACATCGCCGATAGCGTAGTCGGGCGGCGGCAGATCGTAGTCGCGTATAGCCTCCAGCAGCAAGGATTTATCGCGGCCGCTGACATAGGCCAAGGTGAGTTGCGGATGTCGTGCGACCGCCCTGAACAGCGGCCGTGCCTGTGGTGATTCTTCCTGGCTCCCATTGGACAGCAGAGTACGATCCAGGTCGCAGCACAGCAGTAGTTTCTTCATCGGCGTCGCTCTGCGAGGTGTGGTGAGCGATCAGCGCAGCCAGGGCACTCCAGCCTTGACGCGAGTACCCCCGCGGTGCGCTTGCGAGCGTGTATGTACTCCGGAAAGTCCCAGGATTCGCCCCCCATCTCCAGCACATTGGCGCGATGGATATCGGCAGGGAAATTATCCTTATCCGTGGTGCGATCAAAGATGTCTTCAGCAAACATGGCGTCAGCTCCGGGAATAGCCGGGACAAATGGCTACCGTGTGCAGTTCCCGAATCCGAGGGTTCAGGTGGCAGATCCTCCCGGGCGGTCAACAAAGCGCACGCGAACCACCCGCTGGCGGATTATACCTCGATTCACACAGCCGGCATCTGTAACTCAGGTTGCACACCCCTGTGCCATCCACCGGTACAATGCGGGCAACGACCTCATCGAAAACAGAAAAAGGAACACATGTTGACGGGATTTCTTTTCATCTGGCTGATCACGGCCCTGGGGCTGTGGATAGTGACCCGTATCGTGCCGGGCGTGCGCGTCAATTCCACCGGCGGGCTGTTATGGGCGTCGCTGGTGCTGGGCCTGGTCAACGCCTTCATCCGCCCGATACTGTGGATTCTGACCCTGCCGTTGACAGTCTTCACCTTCGGCCTGTTCGCCCTGGTTATCAATGCCTTCACTCTGTGGCTGACCGCAGCGATGGTGAAGGATTTTGAGATAGACGGTTTCGGCAGCGCCCTGCTGGCGGCGCTGGTGATGGCGCTGTTAGGCGTGGTCGGCTTCATCCTGTTGAGCTGGATGATGATGGGTGAGGTGCACTGGATGGTCTACCGCAGCACGCCGGGCATGGCCTTTCCGTGAACCGAGCCCTTTTGAAAGCACAAAATGCCCTGCTCTATTATCTTCTCAAGGAAATGACGGCACTACCATTGCCTTCACACTGAAATTCATGTTCGCCAGCTATCCGGCTTTTGTATCGGTATAGGCCGCTACTTTGGATTACACCTGGCATTATGAGAAAAAACCTGCGCCCCAAATGATCTCGATGGGGGACAGAACATCCTGAACCCTCGGATTGAGAACACCCCCTAGTGTGGTGTAACGTATAAAGCGCACCTATCAGAGGCCCGCAAATGCCCCAAGACAAGGCGCAGTCCGCCGTTAATGGCCCCCTCCCTTAACAAGGACTGGAACGCAGGATTGGGGCATTTGCGGGCCTCCCTCCGGGCGCGG
>DRKN01000162.1 GCA_011051755.1 Gammaproteobacteria bacterium | reverse complement strand
GCGCCCGGAGGGAGGCCCGCAAATGCCCCAATCCTGCGTTCCAGTCCTTGTTAAGGGAGGGGGCCATTAACGGCGGACTGCGCCTTGTCTTGGGGCATTTGCGGGCCTCTGATAGGTGCACTTTATACGTTACACCACACTAGCGTGCCCAGAGAAAAAATGATCAACATCCACTTGGTCAAAATGACCTTCCTACTACCTTTTGCTATCTCAACCATGAAGCATTCCTCCTCGTTGCCACACTCCAGAAAGAAGCACACCCTTGCCTGACATTCTACCCTGAATCACCCCAACGCCTAATAGATGGTCTGAATCTTTTACGCGAACCGCCATCCTCCGCGACGGCCACTTCATAAATATAGTACCTATTTCCATCCCGCACCTCCTTGCCATTTATTGGCATCATGGCTCACAACGCCTCTCATCTCCAGGCTCGGCGCATGCCTTTGGATTCAGGGCAGGCTTTACGGCGCCCCAAGCCTTGCGCTATGTTGCAAATATTTCCCAAGCGTACATGTATTCCATGAAACAGACCGAATTCTCCCGCCGCCGCAAACACCTGATGCAAATGATGGGCAAGGCCTCGGTAGCCGTGCTACCCGCCGCCAGGGTGGCGATGCGCAACCGCGACGCCGACTACCCCTACCGGCAGGATAGCGACTTCCACTACCTCACTGGCTTTCCCGAGCCCGAGGCGGTAGCGGTGATGATCCCCGGCCGTAAACACGGCGAGTACATCCTCTTCTGCCGTGAGCGCGACCCGCTGATGGAGACTTGGCATGGCCGCCGGGCCGGGCTGGAGGAGGCACGTGAACACTACGGCGCCGACGATGCCTTTCCTATCGGTGATATCGATGACATCCTGCCCAGCCTGCTGGAGAGCTGCGAGCGGGTCTACTACGCCATGGGTGTCGACGACACCTTCGATGCCCAGGTCACCCACTGGGTCAAGCGGCTCAAGGAGCAGGCCCGCGCGGGTGTGCACACCCCGGGCGAATTCGTTGCCCTCGACCACCTGCTGCACGACATGCGCCTGTACAAGAGCCGTAGCGAGATCAGCGCCATGCGCCGTGCGGCAAAAATCTCCGCCCAGGCCCATGTGCGCGCCATGCGGGTGTGCCGGCCCGGCATGATGGAATACGAGATCGAGGCCGAGTTCCTCTACCACTTCAAACGCCACAACTGCGTGCCCGCCTACACCAGCATTGTTGGTGGTGGCGACAACGGCTGCATCCTGCACTACACGGAAAACGACGCCGAACTGCGCGATGGGGATCTGCTGCTCATCGATGCCGGCGCGGAAAATGACGGTTACGCCGCCGACATCACCCGCACCTTCCCGGTCAATGGCCGCTTCAGCACCGAACAGGCCGCCCTGTACCAGATCATCCTCGACGCCCAGCACGCCGCCATCGCCAAAGTGCGTCCCGGCGCCCACTGGAACGAACCCCACGAGGCCGCTGTGAAGGTGCTCACCCGCGGCCTGCTTAAGCTCGGCCTGCTCAAGGGGCAACTGCGTACGTTGATCAAAAAGGAAGCCTACCGCACCTTTTACATGCACCGTACCGGTCACTGGCTGGGCATGGACGTGCACGACGTGGGCGATTACAAGGTGGGCGACGTTTGGCGCGAACTGGAACCGGGCATGGTGCTGACCATCGAACCGGGCCTGTATATCGCCCGCGGCACCAAGGTCGGCAAGCGTGCCGTGGCCAAGAAATGGCAGGGCATTGGTATCCGCATCGAAGACGATGTGCTGGTTACCAAGGATGGCTGCGACGTGCTGAGCCGCGATGTGCCGAAGGAAATTGCCGATATCGAGGCGCTGATGGCGGGGACGCGCAACGAAAAATACTAAAGAAGTACATTGATTAGGCGGCATGGGCAAGTGAATATTGAGCCAGGACAAGGCAGGTGTGAAGGGAAAACCGCAGGCGTATGCGAGGACTGGGTAAAAACCTCGTTTTTACTGGACACAATAAAGGCGGTCATTCAACTGTAACCGCCTTTATTGCTCTCCAAAAGTAGAAGTGAAGCCTCCCTTTTTACGCGTTCAGAACGGAGGTGTGAAGTATTTCAACGGTGTTTATGGGCATATCCCAAGTTAGTGAGGCGCCTCCAGTGCAGGCTTGGCCAGCAGAGCAAGGCAGCTGGAATTGACCAGGCCGTCAAGGTCGCTGGATCGCCGCTCCAAATCGTTGAAGTGGCGAATGATTGTGATACCAGGAGGTGGGGCGGGGTCAGTGACATCGATGCCTGTCATGAACCCTGACAGATTAGCGGGGAGATCTTCGTGTGGGTGTCCGGGCTTGATGTGGGTAAAGGAGGTTCCGGTTTCGCCCGCATGACAACCATTGCAGGTCTCCAGTGAGAATTTTTGGCGTGTCTCCGCCTCGGCCAAGGTAGATGGAATGCCGGGGGCTTTCCAAAAGAAGCCGCTCGACGGTACCGTAGATGCACCACCCCTAAAAGGGTCAGCTATGGTGGGGAAGCGCAGTGGAACGCCGCCAATCCCGGAGGCAAAGTAGCTATTCAGAATGGGTGTATTGTTCAAACTGGTGTCGGGTGTCAGAGCAACGGCATTTGGTTTCAGAAAATGCTGGTTCCAGCCAGCACCGGCAATCACGAATTCACGTAACTCCCACGGGTTGTTCAGGAAATTTTCATTGGTTCGCAATTGGTTTAATGCGCTACCATTGGGCTTGGCTGGTGCAGCATTGGCCTGAACGAAGCTTTCCGTGATGTCTTCCAATGCCGCATTATAGGCGACGCTACCCAGGGCCATGCCACTGAGGTCGGCCCAGCTCTGCCCCCAGCTTTTTACCGCAGAGCAACTCTTCTTCTCGATACCGTATTCAAAGATTATAGTGAATGGCCAGGCATGGCAACCTTGATCCATGACCCGAAACACGAAGCGCCCTTCACCAGCGCTGCCGCCACCATAAGCCAGATTTTCGCGCAGATCCACCCGGTTGACAATGGCCATTAGCTGGACTGGAGCCTTATCCAGATCCAGTGGATTTTCAGGGCCACCACTGGCGGCCTCCCAGGGATCAATGATTTTGGTACGGATGTCAGCTGTGCGGCCCTCAACAGTCCAGTTATTTACAATTTGCGAAGTCTCCCATTGCGAAAGCCACATGCGCACGAATTCTTCCGGCGTGACTCCGGTTTGAGCCGTATTCGCCATTTCGGTGACAAGATGTTTAAACGTCCAGACACCGTCTGGATTGCCCATCCCGGTACAAACATTAAATGTGCGTGAGGGATCCTGCACTACAGCCGGGTGACGAATCAGCAGGGATTTTTCATCATCGATAGCTGCTGCAATTCCAAAAGGAAAGAGCGGTATCGGCTTACCGAGTTCAATAGCGGCAGATAGCTTATCTCCTGTCATAATCGACATGTTGGTGGCAAGAGCCAACTGTTCTCCCGAAAAGATCTCTCTACTCAGCTCGTTTTGTAGCTCTTCCTCTGGGAAAAATGGCGTGATGACAGGAAACAGACTGTTCGACGACATAATTTCTACGCGTCCAACCAACTGCCGGTTTTCAAAGCGAGACGGCATGGCCTCCTTGCCCAGCTTGTTTTCCAGCTCTTGAATCCGCCTATGCCTGAGAACAAGAGCATCGAAATCAAACTCGATAAAAGCAGAGAAAATGCCGTCACCTGATTTTTTATCGCCATCATAGCCATCGTCGCGCAAAGTGACCGCTTGTTTGTCAATGAGCAATTTTTGATGACGAGGTGGCTTTTGTCCATTGACCTCCCATTGTTTGAGATCGTAGACCACACTGACGAGAGCATTTTTTTGTTGCGCTTTGTCCGCCAATGCCTGTACAAAGACTTCATGTGCTTCAGGCTTGAAAGATTGTTCTGCCTGTACTTGTGGCAGGACTAAAGTACCTCCAGTGATCAGAAAAAATATAGAAACCAGCGTCGAGACGGGGGGGCTACGTGTGATTAGTGAACGTATGTACATTTGAAATTCCTCTTTTTTCCTTTAGTTTCCATGAAAAAACGTGCACAGATACACTCTAGTATATTTTTCGCTTGTCCAGAAAGGGAATATTACCCAGTTTCATCCGTCCGCATGACCAGGGCAAACGCACGAAATATATATTTTTTTTCAATTAGATAAAATAATGTATTCATGTAAAACTTGAGTGTTATTATTACCTGAATTCACAGAAACAGGGCGGCACTTAAAAATGATATTGGGTAAATACTGTCGTGTTTGGGATATTTTTGAACGGCTATATGATCGTTTAGCCTACGGGTAATACCGCAAACAGTTTCAAAATAATTTTGCTGTAAGGGGTGAACATTTTCCGACCCCGGACATCGACGTGCGCCGCTTCCGGATTCTGCTCAAAATTTGTCAACTTATTGCCTGAGCTAGTCCTAAAAACTTTATTTTATCTCTCTTCTTTACGAAGCTTTATAAAAATAAACACGTAATTAATTACCACTTTATTAAATCTGAAATTATGGCCAGGCACCATTCCCTGGCAACGATTTAGTCGCTTGCCGAACAGTGCTTCATAATCGGCACTAATCTTAGTATTTGTGAGAAGATCGTATTACAATGAGCCATGGCCTGGTTTTCCTTATTGGTTCAGCAAGTTATAAGTAAACTCATTGTACCAAATATGGGGGAATCAGGCCTCTTTACTCACCAGTTAACGGGACAGCAGTG
>DRKN01000161.1 GCA_011051755.1 Gammaproteobacteria bacterium | reverse complement strand
GGATTCGAACCTCCGAAGGCGGAGCCGTCAGATTTACAGTCTGATCCCTTTGGCCACTCGGGAACCCCTCCTGAAAGGAGCGGCGTAGTTTGCTCGAAAGCGTGCATTGTGTCAACCACTTAACTGGCCTATATTTAAGCGAATTTGCAGCACCTCCTGCCCGCGTCACCGTCGACGCCGGCCAGCGGAAAATCACCGAGGAATTTCCAGATGACCGTCATCCGCGAGGAAGACTTTATCACCAGCATTGCCGACGCCCTGCAGTACATTTCCTACTACCACAGCCCTGACTTCATCCACGCCCTGCATGACGCATACCGGCACGAGGAATCACCTGCCGCGCGCGGTGCCATGGCGCAAATCCTGGTCAACTCGCGCCTGTGCGCCGAAGGGCATCGGCCGATCTGCCAGGATACCGGTATCGTGGTGGTGTTTCTGCGTGTGGGTATGGACGTGCGCTGGGCGGGCACACAGTCCGTGGAGGAAATGATCAATGCAGGCGTGCGCCGAGCCTATCTCGATGCGGACAATCCTCTGCGCGCCTCGTTGGTCAACGACCCGGCCGGTACGCGCACCAATACCGGCGACAATACCCCGGCGGTCATCCATACGGAGCTGGTGGCCGGTGAATGCATCGACATCACCATCGCAGCCAAGGGCGGCGGCTCGGAAAACAAGGCCCGCTTCGCGGTGCTCAACCCCAGCGACGACATCGTCGAATGGGTGCTGAATACCGTGCCCACCCTCGGCGCCGGCTGGTGTCCGCCGGGCATCCTCGGCATCGGCATCGGTGGCACCCCGGAAAAAGCCATGCTGCTGGCCAAGCGGTCACTGATGATGCCCATCGACATCCAGGCCTTGCGTCGACGCGGCCCACAGAACACCGCCGAGGAACTGCGTCTGACCCTATTCGACAAGGTCAACGCCTTGGGTATCGGTGCCCAGGGCCTCGGCGGCCTGACCACGGTACTGGACGTGAAGGTGCTGGACTACCCCACCCACGCCGCCTCCAAACCCGTGGCGCTGATCCCCAACTGCGCCGCCACCCGCCACATCCATTTCAGCCTCGATGGCAACGGCCCAGCGCAGTTGCCGGCGCCACGACTGGAAGACTGGCCCGACATCACCCTCACCGGCCAGAACAACGCCCGCCGCATCGATCTTGACAGCGTGACGCCCGCGCAGGTGCGCGACTGGCAGCCCGGCGAGACCCTGCTGCTCTGCGGCCGCCTGCTCACCGGGCGCGACGCCGCACACAAGCAACTCATCGACCGCCTCACACGCGACGAAGCCCTGCCCGAAGGCGTCGACCTACGCGGCCGCTTCATCTATTACGTGGGCCCGGTGAACCCAGTGCGTGACGAGGTGGTCGGCCCCGCCGGCCCCACCACCGCCACGCGCATGGACAAGTTCACCGACACCCTGCTGGAAAAGACCGGCCTGCTGGGCATGATCGGCAAGGCCGAGCGCGGCCCGGCGACCATCGAATCCATCGCCCGCCACGGCGCGGTCTATCTCATCGCCACCGGCGGCGCGGCCTATCTGGTCTCCAAGGCCATTCGTTCATCAAGGGTCGTCGCCTTCCCGGAACTGGGCATGGAGGCGATCCACGAATTCGTGGTGGAAGACATGCCGGTCACCGTGGCGGTGGACAGCCGTGGCAAGTCCGTGCACACCGACGGGCCCGCACGGTGGCAGGCCCGTATCGCAGGCATCCCTGTCGTCAGCAAATAGCATCAGATAAAAAGACATGATGAGCAGCGTCAGCCCTCAGTCCAGAAGCCGTGGACAGGCACCCCCCGAATCAGCGCGCTTGGGCCAGCGCCTCTTTGATTTCCTCTGGCGAGGCATTGCGGGGGATCACCAGCTCGACGCCCACCGGCACTTTATCGGCACGTGGGAGCTTGTCGCGGTTGGCCTTCAGCAACAATGGCCACAGGTTCGCGTTGCCATAGACCTCGGGACGCGCGGCAATCGCCGACAACGTATCGCCTTCGCGCACCGTCACCTGCGCCAGCTTGCCGTCGCTCGCCGCCGGAGGCTTAAAAATCGCATCGGGCGCAACCTCGCCCACCAGTGCATTCACCAGCATCAGCGCCACCTCGGGCTGGCCCGCCTTCAGGGCCGATTGCGCCGAATCCAGCCGCATGCGCTGCGTCGAACTCATCTTGCCTGAATACTCATCGCGCAACAGGGCCACACGCTGCTGCGCCATGCCGGCATAGTGCCCGTCCAGGGCCGCACGGACATGTGCGCCCGCCTCCCCGGCCAGCTTGCGCGCCAGTGTCGCATCCCCTGCATCCACCGCCTCGCGGGCCTGTTGCAGCTTGCTACTGGCCTCCGGCTGCGGCATGTTGCGCGCCTCCGCCATACGCACATCGGCCATCGCCGCATCGATATCGCCACGGGCCTCGGCCAACGCCAGCGTGGACGAACGCAACAGCGGCTCGACGATTTTTTTGGCCGGGGTCTCGGCAACACTGCCCTCCACCGCCGTCATGGATCCATCTTCAGTTACCTCGGGCTCCACCCCGGATTCCCCGCCCGGCATCGAGGCACAGCCCGCCAACACACCCGCCAACATCACGGTCAGCCACAGCCCGGTCTTCTCAACACTCCTCATCCTCTACCTCCCAGTGTCTCAGGACACTCTCGATTGGTATTACGCGATTGGTATTACGCGATTGGTATTACGGCTCATGGAAACACCGGCCATACAACCGGCCCGCCATTCTCCCTGCCAAGCATACCCGCAAGGTACAAATCTGCAAAAATTCAGGGGGGGGTAGGTCAGAAATGACTATTGGGAAGATTTCGACTGCGCACTGACGGCCTGCTCATGCGCAGCTTCCGCATCCTCGCGGGCCTGCCGGTAATAACCTTCCGCCAGCGCCTCCTCGGCACGCTGCAACAGGTTCTCCGCGGCCTGCAATTCCTCGGGCGCATAGATCCGCGCATCTGCCTGGCGTGCGGCTTCAACGGCCTGACGGGCATCGCTCATTTCCTGCACGGGCACCCCGGCACAGGCCGTAAGCAGCCCGGCAAAAAGCAGTCCCGCAAAAAAAATACGGCAAAGACGGGATCTTGGGGAACGGAACATCATGGGCAGTAGCCGAGGATTGTCATTGGTTAACCTTGACCTGAATCCGGGAAGTCGAAAATTTCCGCCAAGCTATCACCGGCCCCGATAAACTGTCAAGAAACAGCCCCCTCTCTCTCTTGGAGGCTCCTCATAATGGCTTCAACCTCAACCATTTGAGCTGCGAATCATTGAATTTTCCACTGATTTCAGTTGTCTTTTTTGTCCGTTTATCAACCAATATGGCCATTGATTGCTTATTTAACCCAGTGGAAGAGTACAAAATGTAATCCTTAAATTCCTGCCGTTTAATGTTATCGCCGGGTAAACTGAGAAAAAGAATTTGTGTGGCTGGGGAGTTTTCTTTTATCAACTGATCCAGCATCTGGATGCTATCTTGTCTTTCACAGGAAACAGTACTGTCTATTTCCGATATAAGCCGACAGTGCCTCATAAACCCAGAATCAACAAACCCCATGTGCCAGTCTTTTCCACTGAGCAAGAGGGAATCATAAGGTGGTAAGTTAGCAATGCCACCCCCTGTAACTTCACAATCCGGAATATCCAGAGTCAATGCTTTATATACGTATTCAGAGGAATATGCGCTTGATGGAATAAGCAACAACAGGAAAGAAACTAAAAAAATACTTTTCAGGATTGAGTTTTTCATTTATAGCCCCATACCCGCTCTATGCATTTCATGCTTCCAGTTCAATATCACCTTCCTGACACAGGTCGAGCTTAATTCTTTTGAAAATGTATTGAATACCACACCCCATACATAGTTTGCCAACCATACAACCAAACCAGCCCCACTGGCACTCTTTGATTTAAGCGGTAACGGTACGTAATTCATCCGGCTTGAGCACCGTTCCGCTTCTCGCAACATTTCCATCAATATGCCCACCACCTTATCATTAATAAGCAAAGTAAAGAGAGAAACTCAGGGCGTTGCCGGCAGACATTCCCGCTACCACCTCTAGCCAGTGGCGGCTACAATAACGCACAGACACACAAATGGAAAAAAACCAATGAACACCACCATTTACCACAATCCGCGCTGTTCCAAATCGCGCCAGACCCTGCAACTGCTCGAAGAACGCGGCATCCAGCCCGAGGTGATCAAATACCTCGAAACCCCGCCGGATGAGGCCACCCTGAAAACCCTCCTCGACATGCTGGGACTGGATCCTCGCCAACTGATGCGACGGAAAGAAACCGAATACAAAGAACTGGCTCTGGACAACCCCGAACTCGACTGCGATGCCCTGATTCGCGCCATGGTCGAACACCCCAAACTCATCGAACGCCCCATCGTCGTCAAGGACGGCAAGGCCGCCCTGGGCCGGCCGCCGGAAGACGTGCTGGAGATTCTCTGAGATGACCGAAATCCTGATCCTCTATTATAGCCGCCACGGCGCCACCGCCGCCATGGCACAGCAAATCGCCCGTGGCATCGAGGAAGTCAGCGGCGCCCAGGTGCGACTGCGCACCGTGCCGGCCGTGTCCAGCGTCTGCGAAGCCGTCGAAGACGACATCCCCGCCAGCGGCCCGCCCTACGCCAACCACGACGACCTGCGCCAATGCGCCGGCCTGATTCTCGGCAGCCCCACCCGCTTCGGCAACATGGCCACGGCGATGAAATATTTCATCGACTCCACCAGCGACGTGTGGCTATCCGGCGCCTTGGCCGGCAAGCCCGCCGGCGTATTCACTTCCACCTCCAGCCTGCACGGCGGCCAGGAGAGCACCCTGCTGTCGATGATGCTGCCGCTGCTGCATCACGGCATGCTCATCTGCGGCCTGCCCTATGCCGAGACCGACCTGATGCACACCACCACCGGCGGCACCCCCTACGGCGCCAGCCATGTAGCCGGGGCCGACAACAAAAACCCACTCAGCGAGGAAGAAAAACGTCTGTGCAAGGCACTGGGGCGAAGAGTAGCCGAGGTGGCGGTCAAACTGGGGGGCTGAATTTTTTGTTCGCCACAGAGACACAGAGGGCGCAGAGAAAACACATCATTAGATTCAAAAGCACGTAGGTTGGCGGTGAGCGTAGCGAACCCCAACAGAATCGTCACCCGGAATATGAGCACCCCAATTGACGGTAAAATTTGAGCAACCATATTTGTAGCGGTTTTTTACATGGCTTTGGAGATGGCATATTGCTCCGGCATGTTGGGGTTCATAAAAAACATTCACCCCAACCTACGGACTCAAGGATACAATTTGGCTTGCAAGACATCATATCTCTCTGGATCGTAGATGATCAATGTTTCATAACTCCGGTAATTCCCAGATTTAGACTCATCCGAGAATTGTACAACCCAGCCTAGTAGGGTGGGCACGTTTTCTGTGCCCACGTACAATCCGAACATCTCGCTCCGCGTGGGCACAAAATACGTGCCCACCCTACAGATAAAGCAAGTAGCCTGGGTTGGGTACTGTGAAACCCGAGAGTTATCGTGCCGTTTCCCCCGGGTTTCGCAAGCTCAACCCAGACTACATTTCTACCCCCCAAAAAACCGCTAAATCAGGTTGCGCACAAACGGAATCGTCAAGCGCCGCTGCTGGGCCAGTGAGGCCTGGTCCAGTCTATCGAGCAGGGCGAACAAGGAGGTCATGTCGCGCGGACTACGGCGGATCAGATATCGAGCCACTTCGTCGGGCAGGTCGAAACCCCGCGCCTTGGCGCGTGCCTGCAAGGCATGGATTTTTTCGTCTTCCTGCGGCTCCTGCACGCGGAATACCGGCCCCCAGCCCAGCCGTGAACGCAGATCCGGCAGGCCGATGTCCAGCCCGGCGGGACTGGCATCGCCCGCCGCCAGCAGCACGGCGCCACTGCCGCGCAGACGGTTGTACAGATGGAACACCGCCTCTTCCCAATGCGCCACGCCCGCCACCACCTGCACATCGTCCAGACACACCAGCGCCAGGTTTTCCAGGCCATCCAGCGCCTCGATCGGCATGCCGGCCTGTTCGTCGAAAAAATCGGCTAGCGGCAAATAGGCAACCAAACGACCCTGCTTCGCGGCCCGCTGGCAGGCCGCCTGCAACAAATGACTCTTGCCCACGCCCGGGGCGCCCCACAGGTAGATAAACTGGTCACCGCTGCCATCCGCGCCGTGTCGCAGGCTCTGCACCACGGCGGCATTCCCGGCGCCGCAGAAATTGTCAAAATTCAGCCCATCCCGCCAGGCGTAAGCCAGCGGCAGTTGTTCCTTGACGAAAGGCGTCTTGGCGGAATGCTTGGAGGTCATGGGCCTGCGTTCAGAGATCAACGGGAGGAGGCGTACAGGTCGCTCGCGGTGTAGCGACGATGCACGAAACGCAGCAGCACCATCACCACCGCCGCCACCGGCAAGGCCAGCAGGATGCCGACAAAACCATACAACTGACCGCCGGCCATCACGGCGAAAATCACCGCCACCGGGTGCAGGCCGATCCTGTCACCAACAAAATAGGGGGTAAAAAGGACGCTTTCCAGGGTCTGCCCGACCGCAAACACGGCGAAGACATAGACCAGATGAATGACATCCTGAAACTGCATCACAGCGGCCACGCTGGCCAGCACGATACCCAGTATAAACCCCAGGTAGGGCACGAAGCTCACCAGCCCGGCCAGCGCGCCCAACAACAGTCCCAGATCCAACCCCAGCCACATCAGACCCAACGAATACACCGTCGCCAGACTCAGCATCACCAGCAACTGGCCGCGCAAAAAAGCACCCAGCACTTCGTCGGATTCACGCGCCAGTGCCACCACCGTAGGCTCCAGGCGGCGCGGCAGCAGGCCGCGGATGTTGGCCATGAGGATGTCCCAATCACGCAGCAGATAGAAGGCCACTACCGGGATCAGCACCAGGTTGGCCAACCAGCCCAGTAGCGCCATACCGGACTGCGACACTGTCTGCACCACGCTGGCCGCCACGCCCCCCGCCTTGCGCCAGTGGGCCTGGATCGCCTGCTCCAGGGTATTCCAGTCCAGGCTGGGCAACTCGACGCCAAAAGTAGCCCCCAGCCAGGGCATGGCATGCTGCTGAATCCAGTCCAGATAGCGCGGCAAAGCCTCTATCAGCTTGCCGATCTGCGCCTCCAGCGCTGGCAGCAATAACAGCGGCAGGGCGGCCAGCAGCAGCAACAGCATCACGAACACCGTCACCACCGCCAGGGTACGCGACAGGCCATGATTTTCCAGCCAGTCGACCAGCGGATCCCCCAGGTAGGCCAGCAGCGCCGCGGTGACAAAGGGCGTCAGCACCGGCGCCAACAGGTAGAGCAGATAACCGCCGGCCGCCAGTGCGGCCAGATAAAACCATTTTCGGGATTCGTTCATTCCTCTCCACCTTTACCGCTCGGTGTCGCCAGGGCGCGGCGACCCCAGATCCACACATAATTGGCTCCGCTGATCAGCGTCGTGGCCCACACGATATAGACCAGGGTATCGACAATCCAGGGGATAGGGGCAAATTCACCGTGATAAAACACCACCGCCAGCACCAGCACGATCTGGAAGAAGGTATTGACCTTGCTGACCCGGGTGGGCTCCATCTCGAAACGGCCGTAGCGGTAATGGAAAGCAATGGCCCCCAGCACGATCATCAAATCCCGCAGCATTACCGCCAGCACCAGAGCCAGGGGGATCAGCCCCAGCCAGGCGAGACTCAGAAACGAACACACCAGCAATAGCTTGTCGGCCAACGGATCGAGAATAGAGCCCAACCGCGACTGCCAGGCAAAACGCTTGGCGAGAAATCCGTCCACCCCGTCGGAGATGCCGGCAATGGCAAACAACAGCAACGCTGCGCCGTAGCGCTCATCCAGCAGTAGCATCACCACCGGGATCACCAGCAGGATACGCAGAATGGAAATAATGTTGGGAATGTGCCGCATGGGCCTCAGGGACGAAGCAGGTAGTGCTGACGCCCCGTAACGGTCGCCGTCCCAACCCCTGCCGGCTCAGTATTCGGCTCAGCCGGGGTCAGCACTCGCCCGAGGGCGATGGTCTGGGCAACACCCTCGGGCGAGCCCTGCAATGCCAGCCCGAAGTCGACCCGTCCGGCCAGCAACTGACGGACACGCACGTGCACCACCTGCTGCAGAGAGCGCAGATAGCCCTCCACACGGGCAAAATCGGCCAAACTACGCACCGCGTCCACCGTCACCCACAGATGACCCACTTCGCTGCCATCACCCCGTGGTGCATAACGCTGCGCCAACCAACTTACCGCACCGGTCATACCCTCTTCCACCACTTCCGCCAGCAGTGCACCATTGGCACGCCAGCGTTCGCTATCCTTACCCTCGACAATCCACCAGTCCGCCTGCCACTCACCACCCACGGTGCGCAACAAACGCCCCATCAACACCGCCTCCGGACGATAACGCTGTGAGGCCTGTAGCACCGGATCACGAAAACGACCCCAGACATCGGCAAAACTCACCTGGCGCTGATCCTGCAGATCCAGCAGCGGCAGCAGCAGTGACAGGCCGCGCCGCCGAGCCTCCCGAGCCACCTGCTGACGCAGGCTATCGGGGCTGTCGGCGCTCAGCAAATAGCGCTGCCCACCATCCTCCACCGCCAGCCAGGCAAGCACTGCAGGGCGTGTCGCGCCCCACACCGGCAGGCCGCTATCGCGCAACAGTCTGTCCACGGCCTTTTTGTCAAAGTGAAAATACACCCGCTGCGGATCCTCACCGGGAATCAGTTCCCCCTGCCGATCTTCCGGCAACGCGCGGTAGCGATACTGCTGCAACAGCTGCGCCGGACGACGAATGGCCTGCGCCACCTTCGGCTGTAAACGCGCATCACGACGGCCACTGACCTTGGTCACCACCTCCGCCAGTGCCGCCGACATGGCCAGCCCGCGCTCGCTACGGGTTTGATCCGGCACCTGCATTTCGGCCTCGTACAGCCCCCTCACTTCCGCAGCCAAAATCGCCGTCGGCAACAAACACAAAACCAGTATGGCCCCGAAAATGGTTGAATGATTCATGCAACGCACGCTATGCGAGCCCCGCCTGCAAGTCAACATGCCGGTACTACTGCACTTTTTTCCGCCATCACAAAGACAAAGAGCCGCAGATGACTGAATTCAGCCATCTGCGGCCCCTGTCTCAGGCTTGCCGTGCATGATTACACGGCATTTGGGATCAGAACGTCAGACCTCCCCAGAGCCACAACTTATCGGTGTCAACTTTCCCGGTTCCGCTATCGCCTGCCTTGTAGCTCGCCAGCTTCAGGCCCACGCTGTAGTTTTTGCCGAACTTCATGGCGGCCAGAAAATCCACTTCGGAGCCGTAGTCGGTACTGCCCTCGTCGGCGGAATAATCGTGATAGACACCAACCAGTTTCACGCCGGCAAGCTTGCCGGCCACTTTCAACGTGGCGTCTGCCAAACCATCCTTCGGCGTCCCCAGGAACTGATCGGCCCAACCGTTCTGGCCGTGCAGGGTCGCCAGCGGGGTGGAGAAACCGTATTTTCCACTATTGCTGCCCAGCACCTCATAACCCAAAGAGACCGTAATACCACTCATGCCGATACCACCGATCAGCCGGTAGTAAGACGCATCGATGTCGGAGGAGCCATCCTTGTAGTCACTCTGGTTGGCATATTCCGCAGTGTACACGAACTTGAGGTCGCCCTTGGTGGCGCCGTTGAAGCGCACACCGACGGTCTGACTTGATTTCGAGGCGGCAGCTGGCGCTTCAAACTCCAGGAGATAGGCATAACCCGTCAGCTTGCCAACACCCAAACCACTGTAGTTGGCATTCAGCAAATGGGCCTTGATGTCTTCATTGCCCGCCGTAATCGTGAAGCGATTACTGAGATACGCATAATCCAGGGTAGTGTCGCTCAACGATTTATTGGTGATCCTGAAGGCGGTGTAGGTCTGTTCCGTCTGACGCCAGCCGACGTTGCCGATAAAACGGGCGTTGTCGTAAATGATCCGCTGCTGACCATAGCGCAGCGTGGTATCGGCGATACCGGTATAGTCCAGATAAGCACGATTAAGGATAGTATTGGTCGGATCGGCGATGACCGAATAGGCGGCATTGCCATTGGTTTTACTGTCATAGTCTTCGTCAGCGGTAAGCGACGTCACGTTGCTCATCTCCAGGAAACCGCTGACATTCATGAAATTGCCGGTCTCGTAGCCAAGGCGGGTGCGCACGGTCAGCGCCGTTGCATCATCCAGAGCATTGTCCTGATCGACGCCCTCATAGCGCACACGCATGTCCAGGGTCGCCTTGCCCCCGGTCAGTGCAGCGGTGAGATTGTCACCCGCGAGCACCGGCATCGTCGTGAAACCACCCAGCAAGACGGCGGCGCAGACGGCAGCCAAAGCCGTCGGACAAAAGATATTTTTTCGTGGCGTTTGGGTCTGATACATTTTCTCTCTCCCAAGACAAATGGGTCGCCCTGACAAATCCATCGTCGCGCAGCGCATAACGACGACACAATCCTCTCGTTCGATAAAATCACAAACGTTCAATGGCTTTCTTCCAACGGCCGTGCTGCACTACATCAATCAGAGTTCCCGTATTTGTAAAATATAGTTATAAAAAGCGGGATAATAGATATACCCACAGCTTCTAGGTGACCTTGATCTACATCAAACCAACCTTTTCACACCACCACCCTCGGACACGCTGAACAACATCCGCCCGTATTGCCAGCAAACGCATCGACTCTGGAACAATCCCGATTTTCCCGCGTCCAATGTGTGGGGTTATAATCCCACCCTCCCATCACTCTTTGATCCCAGGACAAATCATGAAGAACAAAATATCCATTTTCTTTCTGGCCATGGCCGGTATTTTTCTGCTGGCGAGTAGTCAGGCCGGAGCAGAGCCGGCACCAACGGCCACACAAATTACCGTCTACAAGGACAAGTCCTGCGTTTGCTGCGACACCTGGGTCGACCATCTGCGCGCAGAAGGTTTCGAGGTCATTGCGAAAAACCAGACCAACATGCCGGAAATCAAGGCCAATTTCGGCGTGAGCAGAAATTTACAGTCCTGCCATACCGCCATAGTGGATGGCTACGTCGTCGAAGGCCATGTGCCGGCGGCCGACATCAAACGCATGCTCAGGGAAAAACCGGACGTGCTCGGCCTCACCGCCCCCGGCATGCCACAGAAATCACCGGGCATGCAGCCCGAAGGATTACCGCCCAAGGACTATGACGTGCTGTCCTTTGACCACAAAGGCAAGGTGGAGCTGTTTCAGCGTTATTAGTCCGCTCAAAGGAAATCCTGACTCAGTCGTTCTGGTAAATACCGGAATCCAGTGACGCGCTACGTTGACTGGACTCCGGTATTCACCGGAGTGACGAAAAATATTCATGACAGCAACGCTATGCAAGACCCAATGCCCGCAAACCACGAGCACTGTGACAGCAAGCTGGGCTTACGCTACCATTACGCCCCTTTTTTCCGCCCCTGACTGGCGGCGACTTCACCGACAGGATTCTCATGAGCACCCGCGACGACAAAACCCCGCCCGCTTCCCTCAGCTACCGCGACGCCGGTGTCGACATCGATGCCGGCAACCAGCTGGTGGCGCGTATCAAGCCCATCGCCCGAGCCACCCGTCGCCCCGGTGTAGTGGATGGCATCGGCGGCTTTGGCGCCCTGTTCGAGATCCCCACTGACCGCTATCAGCAGCCGGTGCTGGTATCCGGCACCGACGGCGTCGGCACCAAGCTCAAGCTGGCAATGATGATCGGCAAGCACGACACCATCGGCATCGACCTGGTCGCCATGTGCGTCAACGACCTCATCGTCGCCGGCGCCGAACCGCTGTATTTCCTCGACTACTACGCCACCGGCAAACTGTCACTGGATCTGGCCGAGGCAGTGATCAGCGGCATCGGCGAGGGCTGCCAACGGGCTGGCTGCGCGCTGGTGGGCGGCGAAACGGCCGAGATGCCGGGTATGTACCACGGCGACGATTACGACTTGGCCGGCTTCTGCGTGGGTGTGGTGGAAAAAAGCAAGATCCTCGACGGCAGCCGGGTCGCCAGCGGCGACGTGCTCATCGGCCTGGCCGCCAGCGGCCCGCATTCCAACGGTTATTCCCTGATCCGCAAGATCATCGAGGTCAGCGGCGCCGATCTCGACGCGGATTTTCACGGCAAACCACTGGGCGAAACCCTGCTCGAACCCACCCGCATCTACGTCAAGGCCCTGCTGGCCCTGCTGGTGCAGGTCGACGTGCACGCCCTCGCCCACATTACCGGCGGCGGCCTGCTGGAAAACCTGCCACGGGTGATGCCCACGGGCACCCGCGCCATCATCGACGCCGGCAACTGGCAACGCCCGGCGGTATTCGACTGGCTGCAGAAACAGGGAAAAATCGCCGACGACGAGATGTACCGCACCTTCAACTGCGGCGTGGGCATGGTGCTGTGTGTGCACGAGGCCGACGTTGAGCAGACCCTCGCCGTGCTCACCGAAGAGGGTGAAAACGCCAGCGTCATCGGCCGCATCGAGACCGGCGGTGGCGAGCAGGTTGTCATCAACTGAGGCGCGCTTTTTGCACTTGGGGATTGTAAACACAGAGGTCACAGAGGCGCAGAGGACACGAAGAAAAACAGAAAGCAAGTGTGCACAGTTACGCCCGAAAAGTAATCAAGAACACGGAGCACACCTTTATCTTTACTCTGCGTCAAATTGCCAACCCAGTAACAACCACCAAAACCATGCCGCAATCCAAACTCCCCATCGTCGTCCTCATTTCCGGTAGCGGCAGTAACCTGCAGGCCATCATCGATGCGATCACACGCGGCCTGCCGGTGGAGATCCGCGCCGTGATCAGCAACCGCGCCGACGCCCGGGGCCTGCAACGCGCTGGAGACGCCGGCATCCCCAGCGAAACACTGGATCACAGGGCCTTCGCCAGCCGCGAGGACTACGACCGCGCACTGATGGCACTCATCGACCGCTTCGAGCCCGAACTGCTGGTGTTGGCCGGTTTCATGCGCCTGCTCACGGACACCTTCACCACCCACTACACCGGACGCATGCTCAACATCCATCCCTCGCTGCTGCCCGACTTCAAGGGCCTGCACACCCACCGCCGCGCCATCGAGGAAAACGCCGCCGAGCACGGCGCCAGCGTGCACTTCGTCACCGCCGAGCTGGACGGCGGGCCGGTGGTGCTACAGGCCCGCGTGCCGGTACACGCCGGCGACAGCCCGGAACAACTGGCCGCCCGCGTGCTGGAACAGGAACACCGTATCTATCCCGAGGCCATCCGCTGGTTCGCCGAGGGACGGCTGCGACTGAACAAAGACGGCCGTGCCGAACTGGACGGCAAGCCATTGCGGCAACCCATCACCCTCGACAGCGCGAACCAACCATGAAAATCCGCGCCCTCGACCATCTGGTGCTGACCGTGGCCGACGTGGCGCGCAGCATTGAGTTTTATCGGCGCATACTGGGCATGCGCCCACAAACCTTTGGCGACAACCGCGCCGCCCTGCTGTTCGGCCCCCCCGGCGAGGAACAAAAGATCAACCTGCACCCGGCCGGCAGCGAATTCCCGCCCCACGCCGCCCGCCCCACGCCCGGCTCAGCGGATCTCTGTCTGCGCATCGACGGATCACTGGAAGCGGCCATGGCACAGCTCATCGCCGGTGGCGTGGAAATCATTGAAGGGCCGGTGCAACGCAGCGGCGCACGCGGATCGATCCGCTCTCTTTATCTGCGCGATCCCGACGGCAATCTCATCGAGTTGGCCGAGGCGCTGGCGAGTGAAAACTGAGCCCCCCGGCCTGCGCAACCCCCGCGTATGGGCCGTGCCCCTGCTCTGCCTGCTGGGCTTTGCCACCCTATGGGCCACGGGCAGCAACGAGGCCCTGTTCCGCCTTCTCAACCGCCTCGGCCCGCTCAGCAATGACGCCCTGTGGGCCAGCATCACCATTCTCGGCGACACCCTGGTGGCCATCGCCCTGGCCGGCCTGCTGGCCCGCCGTCGCCCGGACATCCTCTGGGGCCTGCTGCTGGCGGCCATTTTCGCCACCCTGTGGGTGCACGGCATCAAAACCCTGGCGGGGGCCCTGCGGCCACTGGCCGTACTGGGGCCGGAACAGGTTCACGTCATCGGCCACGCCCTGCGCAGCGGCTCCTTCCCCTCAGGACACACCGCCACGGCATTCACCCTGGCCGGGGTCTTTATGCTGCGCGGCACACCGCGCTGGCTGGCGGGGGGGTTGCTGTTGCTGGCGGTACTGGCGGGGATTTCACGCTCGGCGGTGGGCGCCCACTGGCCGCTGGATCTGTTCGCCGGCGCCTTCGGCGGCTGGCTGGCGGCGGTCATCGGCAGCCGGCTGGCGAACTGTTGGGACTGGGGTATACGCCCTGAACCGGCACATGGTATTCGCATTTTCTTTCTGCTCTGCGCCGTGGCCCTGCTGACTCTCCACGACACGGGCTACCCACAGGCGCAGTGGCTGCAATGGTCGATCGGCGTGGCGGCCACGCTAGGGCTGGGAAGTGTGATCTGGCGCGACTGGCGCCGTTGAAAGCGCGTGTGAAGAACTTTTGGAAATTCAGAACATACAGAAAAACGATCCCTTCACCGCTCAACGTATATCCTTCATTGACGGTTCAGGCGGACACCCTGGTCAAGCTCAGTGTTTTTACTCGGTTACCAGAGAATGCAATGTGAGCGGAAATCCAGGCAACTGACGGGTATCGTACATTATTGTACAACCTGAATCCGAGGGTTCAGGTACAAGTAAGGAATACACATTGTGCGTTATTCCGACGGTCTAATAATCATGTCAGGCGCAAAAATATCTTGCTGAACAGATCCTATGTTGGAGTCGAAGTGTGAAATATATCAAGCCGGTTGTGGGTAAAGATGTTGACAATAATGAATCCAATCATTTTTCAGAAACATATGATAAGAGATTTCATACGAACATACCCGTTACGTTTGGTCAGGTATTTGCGCCGGGCGATGTTCCTGCAGGTTTGAGTGTGAAGGTTAACGTGGGTGGTAACCCATTGCAGACCCAGGTGGATGACAAAGCGACTCATCCTGATGGCTCATTACGTCATGCGGTAATCACGGCTTGGTTGCCAGCCTTAGGTGCCGGGCAGTCTCTTGCGG
>DRKN01000160.1 GCA_011051755.1 Gammaproteobacteria bacterium | reverse complement strand
GCGCCCGGAGGGAGGCCCGCAAATGCCCCAATCCTGCGTTCCAGTCCTTGTTAAGGGAGGGGGCCATTAACGGCGGACTGCGCCTTGTCTTGGGGCATTTGCGGGCCTCTGATAGGTGCACTTTATACGTTACACCACACTAGGACAACTCCATAGATAAAGCAGAGAGGTAAGATCGGGACGTTATTTCATGAACGTTTCTGACCGTACGAAAACTGCCGAAACACCACTGACAGCTGTGCGTGCTTTAATTTTTTTGAGTATGATTCAATCCATCCGGCAATCAAGCACCGGATCGCTGAAATTGGCCATAGGCCGCCACCGCCTTGCGATTGCCGGACAGGGTATCCAGTTTCTCCAGCAGTCCTCCCCGCAGTGTTTCGGCACTGCGCATGATTTCAGCATCCAGGGTCATAAGCTGTTGAATCTCGACGGCCGACGGCCTCGGCTCATTGGCGGAAAACGCCACCGCCAGCAAGCGCTGGCGCTGCCCTTCCAAGGCCGCCATACGATCAATCTCACCCGCGTGCAGCGACGCCATCATCGCCTGGGTGAGCGCGACCACTTCCAGCCAGATACGAGGCGGATGCACCGTGTCATTACATTCGGCTGTGGGCATCCTGCACGTCCTGTGGAATGGCGTCCCAGGCCTCCTTGATGGGGTTGATAAGATTGATCACCTCATCGAGAATGGCCACGTTGTTACTGGCATTGGCTTCCGTGAGCCGCCGCTCCATGTAGTCATAGAGCGAACACAGATTTTCGGAAATCTCACCGCCCTTTTCCATGTCCAGACTGACCCGTAGCCCCTCGACAATGGCCACGGCGGAAATGAGGTGCTGTGCCTTTTTGTCGATAATACCCTGGGCCATGTAGCCGCGGGCGGTGGCGATCTTGTCCAGGGCCGCCTGCAACAGCATCTGAATCAGCCGGTGTGGGCTGGCAGCACCGACACCACTGTGTACGGCCACCTCGGCATAGGAATTCAAGGCGCCTGCTGCATTACCCGTATAACTCATGATGGTTCACCCTTATTTCGTCTGTGTTGTTTCGTCTGTGTTGTTTCGTCGCTGTAATTTTTGCTGGCCACAGCCTGCCATCGCCGGACGTTAGCTTGACGCTGCCCCCGGCAACGAACCCAACTGTTGAGAAAGGAAACTGCTGGTACTCTGCATACTGGTAAGCAGACCGTCGAGCGCCGTAAACTGGGCGCGATAACGAGCCTCCGTCAAGGTCATGCGATATTCGAAACCTTCAATCTGGGTATCGATGCGACCGATGCGTGCATTGATGCCATCTTCACGTGTGTCGATGATGCCGTCGGCGGCCAACTGCTCTTCGGCCAAGGCCTCGAAGCGGAAGGCATACCCCTGGTCGTCATTGGCAAAAAGCTCAGCGACACCGTTGAAATCCTCAACCAACTTTTTGTTCAGCAGGACACTGTCGAGCTCGAGATCCCCCGAGCGAGAGGTCTTGATGCCGACCTCGGAAAGAAACTGCAGGCCGGCACCCAGCCCCGTGGGTGCCGTGTTGAGGATGTTACGCATCTGCGACTGAATGGAAATCAGCGTATTGTCACCCTGCAAATCTCCCTTGGACAGGAAACCGATCATGCCACGCAGATTATTATAAGCATCGACAAAGGCCTGCACATTGTCCTTCACCGCACCGCTATCACGACTCACGGAGAGGGTTTCGGTGGTGCCGGCCGCAGCCAAGGCATTAAGCTCGATGGTGATGCCTTCGATGGCACCCGTTATCGTATTTGAACCACTGGTTACCTGATTGCCATCCAGCGTAAAGACGGCATCCTGCGCCGCCGTCACCGTGCTCATACCCAGGGTGGCGGCCACATTGCCGCTGACATCGCTCAGCGTCACGCTGTTGGCGGCACCGGTCTTGTCGCTGCTGAGCAGCAGGCGGCTACCGCTGTCCACGGTGATCACGGTGGCGGTAACGCCGGTATTATCCGCCGCGAAATTGATGGCATTTTTAATGCCATCCAGAGAATCGTTGCTGGTATCGATAAGCACATCAAAACTATTGCCACCCAGGTCGATACGCAGGGTGCCGGTGGCCGCGATGCTGCTTGAGGTGTCGACAAAGTCCTGAGATGTGAGTTTGTGGACTTGCGCCAGCTGGTGGGTACCGTTGTCGGAAAAATCGATACTGTAACTTCCAGGAACCGCCGTCGAAGAGGCGCCCACGGTAAATATGCTGTCATTGGAAGAACTGGCGTTATTCACAGAAAACTTGTCGATGGCGCCCAAACCGGCCATGGTCGACTGGAAATCGGCAATGGCGCCCTTCAGACGGCCGTAGGCGCTAAGATCTGTATCCAGCTCCTCTTTACGGGTTTTCATCACGCCCAATGGCAGGCGCTCAGCATCCATCAATGCACCGATAAGACCATTGATGTCCAGACCCGAGCCAATCCCTGGTGATGAAATAGTGGCCATAAAGCCAACCCCTCACAATACCCGCCTGCGAATGATCGCAGGCCTTTAAATTACTGATAACTTCTTATATCTGAGCAAATTTCAGGCCAGATCAGACAAGCTTCAGACTTTGTCCTGAAACAGGTTTCCCTTGTCTTCGTGCATCTGCATCATACGGCGCGCCAGCGCCAGCAACTCTTCAGAGGGGATTTGGCGTATCACCTCGTCAGTGGCGGAATCCATCACCTTGATCACCGTATCACCGGTGATGTCGTCAATCTCAAACTGGAGGGCCCGATCCTGACGCTGAATGAAATCGTTGAGGTTCTGCACGGTTTCGTGCACTTCACGTGAGCGCGTCGCTGCATTGCCTGCTCGCGGATCCGGGACCGACGGCAAGTCTTTGCCTGTGACGGGCAGGTTACCGCCCACAGTGGACGTGCTTACCGGATCGGCGGATTTCTGTGCAACAGGTCGCGCAGGCCGGATATCAGATACCACCTGGAGCATTGGTATTTCAGTCATACTTGCCATGCTACATCTCCTTACAGCACCCCCGAGGCATTATGCCCCGGGGGGCTGTTTTCGAGCCCGTTTAACGCAACAACGACAGGATATTCTGCGGTACCTGGTTGGCCTGGGACAACATCGCCACACCCGCCTGCTGCAAGATCTGCGCACGAGTCAGATTGGCCGTCTCGGCGGCAAAGTCAGTATCCTGAATTCGGCTGCGCGAGGCGCTCAGATTTTCCACCGTGACCTGTAGATTGCGCACCGTGGATTCAAAGCGATTCTGCTTGGAACCCAGATCGGCACGGATGGAGTTGATGCGATCCAGGGCCGAATCCGCCAAGCCGATAGCACTCAGCGCGCCCGCGGCCGTGCTGACATCGGCAGCGGTAATGAAAGAGCCGATACCACTGGCGCCAGCAATATCCTTGAACTGGATATTCACCTGGTTGACGGCAGCGGAAGTACCTTGGCCAATCTGGAAGGCCGCAGACTGGGTGGAGCCGATGACCTTGACACCATTGAAGGTCACGGCATCGGCGATTCGGGAGATTTCCTCGCGCAGCTGAATCACTTCGCTGTCCATGGCATTGCGCTCGGTATCGGTGTAGTTGCCGTTGGCGGACTGAACCGCCAGTTCACGGACACGCTGCACCATGCTGGTCACTTCCTGTAGGGCGCCTTCGGCGGTCTGCGCCAGAGAGATGCCATCGTTGGCATTACGGATTGCCTGGTTATAACCACGGATCTGTGAGGTCAGGCCCTCGGCAATCTGCAGGCCAGCCGCATCATCCTTGGCGCTGTTGATGCGCAGGCCGGAAGACAAGCGCTCCAGGGAAGTCTGCATGGCGGACTGGGAAGAATTCAAGGCGCGCTGGGAATTCAGCGACATAACATTGGTATTAATATACTGAGCCATTTTAATGCTCCTCTGAAAATATGCGCCCAATCACACCCACAAGGGTCGGGCTGCTAATCTAGCGGATACGGCACCTCGCACTCGGGCTCCATTTACCGCTCCCAACTCACTTATCGGTCCTGAGGACGTTATTCTTTAGGCTGGCAATGAAAAAAGTCATGGCCATGTCATGGCATTCACAGGGCCATTGCCGGCACCTGAAAAGCAGCATTTTCCATCAACAATCAAACAGCTGCAGAGTAGCCCAGAGCGTAATGACGGCAATGGCATATTCTTTGCTTGTATGAACTTATAGCGCCATAGCGTCATCAACCCGACACGGAATACGCACATTGACCATCCCACTCCCAGACCTTGATTTCGCCGAGAACCGTTTTCTGAGCAATCGTTTTGGTGAAAGTTACCTGCACGCCGTCAACCGCGATGCCTTCAACAAGATCGGCTCACAGGCCGTCTTTCAGCAGCAGTTGCCGGACAATCTGTGGGAGGAGGATCACCTGCACATCATCATCGGCACAGACTCCGGATTGTTGATTCGCCACATCCAGAACCGAGGGATACCTGCGGGGAGCCGTTTTCTTTTCATCGAACTGGCCGAAATCATCGAGCGGGTGAAACAGCACATCGACGACCTGCCGACGGAACCACGCATCACCCTGACCGCACCGGAATCCTGGCAACAGGCGGCTCAGGCTGCCGATATCGATACCTATGTCTATCTGGATCAGATTCAGCTGCTGAAGTCCGTCGGCGCCACCGATGCCTATCTGCCCACCTATCGTGACCTGCATACCTCGGTGGAAGGTGACCTCAAAGGTTGGATCTGGGCCCTGCGCAGCCAGCTCGCCAGCAGCAGTTTCATTCAGTGTCAGCTGGACAACCTGGCAGAAAATCGCCTCTCCGCCACCTGCCTCAAAGGCGGCTTTGACGGCCATACCGCCGTGCTCCTCGCCGCTGGCCCGTCTCTGGACGATATCCTGCCCTGGGTTCGGCAACACCGTGATGATCTGCTGCTAGTGGCAGTGTCCCGCATCGCCCGACGTCTACTGGAAGAAGGCATACAACCCGATATCGTCTGCACCATCGACCCCACCCGCCTCAGTTTCGACGTCAGCCGCGAGATGCTGAACTTCGATCCGCAACAGGTGCTACTGGTCAATGCCTACCACACCCACCCGCCGCTGCTCTCGCAGTGGCGGGGTGACAGCCTGTTCCTCGGCCCGGCCTTCCCCTGGTCGGTCAAGACCCAGGACGACAACCTGCCCGTCACCGGCCCCACGGTGTCCAACACCGCCATCGCCCTGCTGATGGAGATGGGCGTGGCGCAGATCATCTTTGCCGGCCTCGACCTCTGCACCCGGCCGGACGGCACCCGCTACGCCGCCGGCAGCAATGAAAGTCAAGCCGGCCATTCCCTCGGCATGATAGGCCTGCGCGTAGCCACCAATGCCGGCGGCATAAGCGACACCAGTGAAGACTTCATGCAATCGATCCACGACATCAGCCGCCAGGCCGCCTCCGCCTGCAAGCGGGGTATCCGCCTCATCAACCCCTCACCTCACGCGGCGCGGATCGCCGGCATCGACTATCTCCAGCTGGACGAAATCGACCTCCCACCCGCAACGCAAAATATCCGCCAGCGGATCACCGCCCTGCTGCCCGCCAATAACCGCCAGACACGCCTTGACCACTATCGGCAAACCGAGCGCGAACTGCGGCACGTCGAAAACCGGCTGCGCAAGATCCGCGCGCTGAGCCTGGATGCCCTGCGTTACAACGACGGTCTGTTCGGCCGCAACGGTATGGCACAGAACTTCAAATACAAGCACAAGATGGACAGGGTGGAAAAGCGCCTCAATCGAGACTTCCCGCAACTGGGCGAATTGGTCAAACACTTCGGCATCCGCCAATTCCTGCGCATCCTGCGCACCGATGAGGAACGGGAATGGAGCGACGAAGAGGTGGAAGAAACCGGTCGCACCTATTACGAGTCCTATCACGATGGCGCTGACCGCCTGCTCGGCCTGATAAAAAACGCCCTTGCCCGCCTGCACTCACGCATCGCCGAAGAAGACGAACCCGTCGATCTCGACGCCCTCGCCGGCCAATGGCGTGCGGACGAGGCACCGGGCCGCGGGCGCGTCTGGCGCCACCACCATCCGCAGGCCAGCCTGACGGAACAGACACGGGCCACCCTCGACCGCCTGGCGGCGGAATTCAATGCCCGTATCAACGAACAGGACACACCGCACATGGCCCGCTGCCGTCAGCAGGCCGGGCTGGAAAACGTCGCCAGCAAGGCCGCCCTGCTGTTCCGCCAGGGGGATCACGAGGGACTGCACAATCTGGCCACCGCCCTGAGCCAGCTCGACAGCCCTGAGGCCACCGAATTACACCACTTCGTCCTCGGCCAGCTGGCCGAGAGCGAAGGCCGCAACGACGACGCCCTACAGGCCTATCAACAGATCGGCGAAGGCCCCCTGCTGGAGGATACCCTCAGCCGCATCAGCAGCCTGTGCCTGGCACGCGACGACTTCGACAACGCCCGTCTGGCCTTCGACTGCCTGAGCCAGATTTCGCCCGGCTATCTGCCGCAATATGCCGAGCTGATGCGCATCACCGGTCGCATGGACGAGGCCAGCGAGCTGTACGCCCGCTACCTGGAACAGGTGCCGGAAGATCTTTCCACCCTGTTGCGCCTGGGCCGCCTGTATCAGGAAAACGGCGTCATTGACGGCGCCCGCTGGGCCTTCGACTATGTACTGCAACGCGACCCCGACAACCGCGCGGCCCGCAACCTGCGCGCCACCCTGCCCACGGAGTGTCAGACATGAACCTCGAAGGCAAAAAAATCCTCATCACCGGCGCCGACGGCTTTATCGGCTCCCATCTCACCGAGGCCCTGATCCGCCGTGGCTGCGACGTGCGCGCCTTCGTGTTTTATAACAGCTTCGGCCACTGGGGCTGGCTGGATGAATCCCCCATCGACATCAAGCAGGAACTGGACGTGTTCGCCGGTGACGTGCGCGACCCCCACGGTGTGCGCACCGCCATGCAGGACTGCGACATGGTGCTGCACCTGGCCGCACTCATCGGCATCCCCTATTCCTACCACTCACCTGACACCTACGTAGACACCAACATCAAGGGCACGTTGAACATCGTCCAGGCGGCCCGTGACCTGGGTGTGGAAAAGGTAGTGCACACCTCCAGCAGCGAAGTCTACGGCACCGCGCAATACGTACCCATCGACGAAAAACATCCCTTGCAAGGCCAATCGCCTTACGCCGCCAGCAAGATCGGCGCAGACCAGATGGCCCTGTCCTTCTACCGTTCCTTTGAGACTCCGGTAACCATTGCCCGTCCCTTCAACACCTTCGGCCCCCGCCAGTCGGCACGCGCCGTGATCCCCACCGTCATCACCCAGATCGCCAACGGCAAGCGCCGGCTCAAACTGGGCGCCCTGCATCCCACACGCGATTTCAATTATGTGGCGGATACGGTCAACGGCTTCATCGCCATGGCGGAGTCGGATCGGGTACTGGGCGAAGAGGTGAACCTGGGCAGCAACGATGAAATCAGCATCGGCGATACGGTGCGACTCATCGCTGAAGCCATGAGCGTCGAGGTGAACATCGAAACCGACGAACAGCGCCTGCGCCCGGAAAACAGCGAAGTGGAACGCCTGTGGGCCGACAACCGCAAGGCCCGCGAGCTGCTCGGCTGGCGTTCCGAATACGGTGGCCGCGAGGGTTTCAAGTGCGCACTGGCCGAGACCGCCGAGTGGTTTAGCAACCCGGCCAATCTGGCGCGCTACAAACACGGCATTTACAACATCTGATGAAGCCATTTCCAAACTGCCAACGAGGGGCAGCGGCCACCGGATGCACCCTGTTCATGCCTCGCAGGGTGGGCACTGCCCACCCTACAGGCGGCATCATCTGATGACCTTCACGGAATCCATCCTCGACACCCTGCGCGACCTGTTACCCGAGCAGCGTCCCATCGGCCTGCATGAGCCAAGCTTCGGCGACACGGAAAAAACCCTGCTCGCGGACTGCCTCGACAGCGGCTGGGTCTCTTCCGTGGGCCGTTACGTGGATCGCTTCGAGCAAGACCTCGCCGACGTCACGAACATCCCTCACGCCATCGCCACCGTCAACGGCACCAGCGCCCTGCACACCTGCCTGATCCTCGCCGGCGTACAGCCTGGCGACGAAGTACTACTACCCGCCCTGACCTTCGTCGGCAGCGCCAACCCGGTGGCCCACCTCGGTGCCACACCGCATTTTGTCGATAGCGAAACCGCTACCCTGGGCGTCGACCCCGAACGCCTGACCGATTACCTGGCCGACATCGCCGAACTGCGCAACAATATCTGCGTCAACCGACACAACGGCCGCCCCATCCGTGCGCTGATGGTGGTGCACGTACTCGGCCACCCGGCACGCATGGACGCACTGGCAAGCATCGCCGAACACTACCGGCTCGTTCTCATCGAAGATGCCGCCGAGTCCCTCGGCTCATGGCGCGGCGGCCGCCATACCGGCAGTTGGGGCCGGCTCGCCGCCCTCAGCTTCAACGGCAACAAGATCATCACCAGCGGTGGCGGCGGCGCCATAGTGACCAGCGACCCCGACATGGCCCGGCGGGCAAAACACCTCACCACCACCGCCAAGCAGCCTCACCCCTGGGCCTTCGAACACGATACCGTAGGCTACAACTACCGCCTGCCCAATCTCAACGCCGCCCTCGCCTGCGCCCAGCTCGAACACCTGCCCGAACGGCTGGCACAGAAGCGCCGTCTGGCAAAGCGCTACGCCACCGCCTTCGCCGGCATTCCCGATCTCCATTTCCAGTTGGAGCCCAAAAACTGCCGCAGCAATTACTGGCTCAACCTGCTGCTATTACCGGATGCCGAACAGCGTGACCAGCTGCTGGCGGCGGCCCACGCCGAAGGCATCCATCTGCGCCCTTTCTGGACGCCCCTGCACCGGCAAGCCATGTACGCCGATGCCCCGCGCATGCCCTTGCCGCAAACCGAGGAGCTGTTTACGCGCGGCGTCTGCCTGCCCAGTTCGGCTGTCTTGGGAGGTGAGGCATGAGACGTGCCGCTCTTTTTTTCGGGTTTTGTTTTTCAACGCAAACGACCATCAGACCCACCACACCATGACCCTTCCACGCCGCATCTGCGCCGTCACCGGCTCGCGCGCCGACTGGGGTCTGCTGCGCCCGGTATTGGACGGTATCCGCGACAGTGAGACACTGGCGCTGCAACTGGCCGTCACCGGCAGCCATCTGTCACCGGCCCATGGCCACACCGTGGATACCATCGAGAACCAGGGTTTTGTCGTGGACACCCGCATCAATCTGGCCCAGCGCGGTGACGACGCCCGCGCCGTGACCCGCGCTTTGGGGCGTGGCGTGGCGGCCTTCGCCGACACCCTGCAAGACCTCGCCCCCGATCTGCTGCTGGTGCTGGGCGACCGTTTCGAGATCCTCGCCGCCGTACAGGCCGCCCTCATCGCCCGCGTGCCGGTAGCCCACATCGCCGGTGGCGACATCACCGAGGGCGCCTTCGACGACGCCATCCGTCACGCCATCAGCAAAATGGCCCACCTGCACTTCGCCACCCATGCCGAGGCCGCGCGACGACTGCGGCAGATGGGCGAAGCCAATGTGCACCTCAGCGGCAGCCCCGGTATCGACCAGATCCTGGCCACGCCACGGCTGTCACGGGACGCGCTGTCGCAGTCGCTGGGATTCCCGTTACGCGCACGCAATCTGGCCATTACCTTTCATCCCGCCACCCTCGACGAGGCCGATCCATTGGATCAGCTCGACACCCTGCTGGCCGCCCTGGATCGTCTCGGCCCCGAGAGCGGACTGATCTTCACCGGCGCCAACAACGACACCGGCGGTGACCGCCTCAATGCCCGCATCAAGGCATTCACCGACGCACACGACAATGCCTGTCTGCATCACTCCCTGGGCCAACAACGTTATTACAGCCTGGTGGCCCTGGCCGACGCCGTGGTGGGCAACTCCTCCAGCGGCCTCTACGAAGCCCCCTCGCTGGGCACACCGACGGTAAACATCGGCAGCCGCCAGGACGGACGGCCACGCGCCACTTCGGTCATCGACTGCCCGGCGGAGACGGAAGCCATTGTCGAAGCCATCCACAACACCGGCCAGCTTGACATGCAGGGCGTGGAGAATCCTTACGGCGACGGCCACGCCAGTGAACGCATTCTCACCATACTGCGTGGCCCGTGGTCGCGCGAGGCACTGATCCACAAACGCTTCATTGATCAGGAATACGCCACGTGAACGAGCGCATTACCGTCATCGCCGAGGCCGGCGTCAATCACGACGGCAACATCGAACGCGCCCTGGCGCTGGTGGATGCCGCCGCCAAGGCTGGCGCCGATGTGGTCAAATTTCAGACCTTTCGCCCCACTGCGCTGGTCAGTCGCCACGCACCACGCGCCGGCTACCAGATCCGCAACGACACGACCCACCAGGACGATTCCCAACTCGCCATGCTGCAACGTCTGGCACTCAGTGACGACGAGCACTTTCGCCTGCGCGCACACTGTCGGGCACGCGGCATCGAATTCCTCTCCTCGCCCTTCGATGCCGACAGCGCCCGCTTCCTCATCGAGGACATGGCGCTGCCGCGGCTCAAACTGGGCTCCGGCGAGTTGACCAACGCACCGCTGCTGTTACAGATCGCCCGTAGCGGCCGGCCACTGATTCTCTCCACCGGCATGGCCACCGCGGAAGAAATCCGTCAGGCCCTGGGCGTGCTGGCCTTCGGCTATCTCGACGACACTCTTAACGAAGAGACAACACCCGCCGAACCGGCCTTCGCCACCGCCCTGGCGCGCATGGATGGCTACCAGGTACTGGCATGGAACGTCACCCTGCTCCATTGCACCAGCGAATACCCGGCGCCCTTTATCGATGTAAACCTGCGCGCCATGGATCATCTGCGCGACGCCTTCGGCCTGCCGGTGGGTTTTTCCGACCACACCCCCGGCATCCACATCGCCATTGCCGCCGCCGCGCGTGGCGCCTGCGTGATCGAAAAACACTTCACCCTGGATCGCCGCCTGCCCGGCCCCGATCATCGCGCCTCGCTGGAGCCCTTTGAGCTGCGCACCCTGGTGGAAGGCATTCGTCAGGTGGAGCAGGCCCTGGGTGACGGCGAGAAACGCGTGGCGGACAGCGAACGAAAGAACCGCCCCATCGCACGCAAGTCGTTGGTGGCCGCGCAACCCATCCGCGCCGGCGAGGCCTTCAACAAAGACAACCTCACCGCCAAACGGCCCGGCGACGGTCTCCCTCCCATCCACTACTGGGCCCTGCTGGGCCGCTTGGCGAGGCGCGACTATGCCGCCGACGAAACTGTCGACAGGGGAGAATTGGCATGAAATCAGAGTTTCATTTTGTAGGAGCAGGCCATGCCCGCGATTGCCGGTTAGCAAATCGCGGGCATGGCCTGCTCCTACAGGGGGAAGCGAGGTAGCCCGTGACAGATCCAACATCCACCGGCCTGATCCTGCTCGGCGCCGGCGGCCATGCCACCGTGCTGGCGGAGATCCTGCAAACAGCCGACACCCCCCTGCCCGGCCTGTGTGCGCCACAGCCTCCGGCACCAGGCCTGCTCGCCGCCCTGCCCTACCTGGGCGATGACCAGGCCGTCGAACAGCACGCCCCGGATACGGTATGGCTGATCAACGGCCTCGGTTCCAACGCTGGCACCACGGCACGAACCGAGATATTCCGACGCTTCCGCGAGGCCGGCTACCGCTTCGCCGGGGTGCGCCACCTCTCGGCCATCATCAGCCCCAGTGCGCACACCGGCGAGGGCCTACAGGCACTGGCCGGCAGCCTGATCAACAGTGAAGCCCGTTTGGGCGACAATGTACTGGTCAACAGCCATGCCGTGATCGAACACCACGGCGATATCGGCGACCACTGCCACATCGCCAGCGGCGCCGTGCTCTGCGGCAACTGCCGACTGGGATCGGGAGTACACGTGGGTGCCGGGGCGGTAATAAAACAAGGTGTGTGCATCGGTGCGGGCGCGGTGATCGCCGCCGGCGCGGTAGTGATCACCGACGTGCCGCCGCACACCCTGGTGGCCGGGGTACCGGCCCGCATCAAGCGGGAGTACCTGCGATGAATCCGCGCGAGGTGTTGGTGGTGATCCCCGCCCGTGGCGGTTCGCAGGGACTGCCGGGCAAGAACATCAAACCGCTGGGCGGCCTACCCCTGCTGGGCTGGACCGCCGAGGCCCTGCGCCAGAGCCAGCTGCGTGAAGCTCATTGTCTGCTCAGCACCGATGACATAACCATCGCCGAGGCCGGACGCGCCTGTGGTCTGGCGGCTCCCTTCCTACGCCCTGCGGCCCTGGCCAGCGACACGGCCGCTTCGGTGGACGTGGTTCTGCACGCCCTGGACTGGCTGGCCGAAGCGCACGACGAACACCCGTCCTGGATACTACTGCTGCAACCCACCTCCCCCTTCCGCCCACCAGCGGTTATCGATCTGGCCTGGGAGACACTGCACAACGATCCCATGCTGGACGCCGTGATCGCCGTCAAGGCCCTGCACTGCAGTCCCGGCAGTCTGTTCCAGCCCGACGCCCAAGGCCGCCTGCAATCATTAGGCGACGACGGCATCAGCCGCCGCCAGGACGGCCCCGGCCTGCTCACGCCCAACGGCGCCCTGTACCTGATACGCAGCACCGTGTTGCGTGCTGGCGGCAGTTTCTTTCCGCCCGCCAGCGCCCCTCTGCCCATGGACGCCATCACCGGCCTCGACATCGACGACGCCACCGACTGGGCCATGGCCGAGGCCCTGCAAAGTCTGAGTTGGTGGGCAAAGATCTGAGCTGAAGGAGTGGCGAGCAAGCAAAGCTGAATAGTTGCCAACTCGGATGAAATCCGTGACGTTTTGACCGGTGAGTCGTTGGTGTCACCTGGGGGCTAGCGGTATTATGTCTTGAGCCGACTGGCTTTTTATACTGACTCAGTAAAGGATGCGACAAATCCTGCCGGACTTCTCTGGGTCTGAATAGCATAGTCGGGGAAGGAATAAGGCCATAATGACAAGACCTCACTGTACACTGCGCGCCTCAGTAGTATGCGCAGGTAGTATGCGCAGCCACTAACGCGCTGTACTATCCCCAATTATTTTTTTAATTTGTAGTAAAGGTGGGTTGTTGGGAATGAAGGTGCCTTTCACGTCAAAACTGGGAAAACCCATTTCACTGGGTGAAAAACCTGCTTGCGTCAATTTCTTCTGTAACTCAGCGCCCGCACCAGGATGACGATCGACGATGTGCTCCACGTAGGGAATTTCCGCCCTGCGCAATTCACGGCGCTTCACCTCACAAAATTCACACCCTGTAATAGAGTACATAATCAGTTGATCATGCTCGGTTAGCTTAACCGCAGGGTTTTCGATCACCAGTTTATCCAGTGCCTGATAGATGACTGTCCCAAAAAAAGCCAAAACCACAAAATACAGCCCGCCTTTCATTATCATTACTATCTACCCTGGCTCGCTATCCTTGAACACGTGACATTTTGACATTCGCACATGTACTTGGTTCACTCAGTGCTGACTCACCCCCCCCCCGCAAAGAAAAGCGTAGTCGGCAAAACTACCGCATCCTGCTATCGCTCCTTAAGTGAATAACACCTTTTCTCCGCCCACATCATCTGATGGCATCCAACTTGCATATTTCCGCAACAACGACATCAACAACGATTCATTGACGCCTGTGAAACCAGCCCCATGAATAACTGGAAGCCTATTGCCGTCCTTTCTTCCGCCAGCATGAAGACCGTGCTCGAGGTCATCGACCACGGCCGCATGCAGATCGCCCTGGTGGTGGACGATGGCTGCCACCTGCGTGGCACCGTCACCGATGGCGATATCCGCCGCGCCTTACTGCGCGGCGAGGGTCTGGACACGCCGGTGGAAACATTCATGAACGACACCCCCATCACCGGTCTGGTCAACGAAGACGGACTGCTCTGGCAACGCACCATGCAGCGCCACAGCCTCGGCCACCTGCCTCTGCTCGATGCCAAGGGCTGCATCGTCGGCCTCACCCGCTTTCAGCCACCGCAGGAACCCCGTCACGACAACGCCGTGGTGCTGATGGTCGGTGGCCTGGGCTCGCGCCTGCGGCCACTGACCCGAACCCGCCCCAAGCCTCTGTTGCAGGTGGGTTCCAAACCCATTCTCGAAACCATTGTTGAAAACTTCGCCAGCCACGGCTTCCACCGCCTCTATCTGTGTATCAACTACAAGGGCGACATGATCCGCGAGCACTTCGGCGATGGCAGCCAGTGGGGCGTAGAGATGACCTATGTGGAGGAAAAGGAGCGCATGGGCACCGCCGGCGCCCTCAGCCTGCTGCCGGTGCAACCGGACGCACCCTTCTTCGTCATGAACGGTGACCTGCTCACCCAGGTGGACTTCGTGCGTCTGCTGCGTTTTCACCAGAAACAGGCATCTGCGGCCACCCTTTGCGTACGTGAATACGCCCACCAGATTCCCTACGGGGTGGTCGATCTGGACGGTCATAGAGTCACCGGCATGCTGGAAAAACCCAGCCATCGCGTGCACGTCAATGCCGGCATCTACATGCTCAACCCGGAGGCCCTGGCGCTCATCCCGCACGGCCGTTATCTGGACATGCCGGATCTGGTCAACCGCATGCTCGAACAGGGTATGCCCGTGGGCAGTTTCCCCATTCACGAATACTGGATCGACATCGGGCAAATGCAGGAATTCCAGCAGGCCCGCGAAGACTACGAAGAGAAATTTCCGGCCTGACGCCAAAACAGGCAGCCATCATTCCCACAGAAACGAAGCAAGACAACACGACGAGAACAACAAAAATGAACATGCCGTGCCGGCACATCACAGAGATCACACAGCCACCGCGCACCGCCGACATCACGGCGCCTGACGGCAATCTCTATTTCTTCGATTATCAACAGGCCTACAGAACCGCCGCCCGGCGTAACCAGGTACCCACCACACATACCAGCATCACCGCACTGCAGGTTTGTTTCTACGATGGGCCACCGCAGGCGGATGCACTGGAAAACATGATCAGCCTGCCCTTTGAGCAAGTCGAGAGCCGATTGATCAAGCTGCCTTATCAACTGCCAACCCAGCTCATTTTCCCGGACGGTACGCCCGGCAATTTCATCAGCGAGATCAGCTGGGTATTCCGGCAAACGCTGAAAAATATCGTCCAGCGGCGAAAGATGCTCACGGCCCTGATCCAGCAACAACTGAAAAACCAGCGACCTGAGTTCGACAGAAACGTACCGTTACGTATCCTGCTCAAATCGAGCCGGCTGACAACCGTGATGCAACACTGTTCCCGCCAGCTGGCCCGGGCCCTGGAAAAACAGGGCCACGAAGTCTTTCTATGTATGGAGGAAAACGACATGCAGCTGCTCGATGGCTACCTGCATATCAAAGCCCAGGCGGCCTTCAATCCTCACATTGTCTTCAACATCAACGCCCTGAATACGCAATACCTGCATCCCGACGTATTCTATTTTTCCTGGTGGCAGGATCCCATGCCCACCATCACCCGAGGGAGTACCCTGCTCTGGCGGGAACGTGATACGACACTCTCCCTGACACGAAATTTCGATGACTATCTACTGCGCTGTGGCTGTCCAGAGGTTCGGCGGCAACATTTCTGCATTGATAAAGAGATCTTCAATACGGCCTATGACGTGAAACGGGAAAACAAGATCGTCTTCATCGGCTCCGCCTATCGCGACCGGCTGCGGAAAAGTCCCAGCGAGAATGGCGCCTTGCGGGACATCATCGCACGCATGGAAGCCGGCGAACCCGTCGACGAGACCTTCCTGCGGCCATTGAGCCGGCGCTGGGGCCTCGATTACCAGCGGGTTTACTGGGATCTGTTCCACTATGCGGTGCGTGATGTCACCCTGCAATGGCTGTGCCGTGAGGCGGACATTCCCGTCGAAGTCTATGGTCGCGGCTGGCGGGATGACCCGCTCGTGCGCCCCTACTTCCGCGGTGAACTGCCGCACGGCGAAGCCGTGGCGCATGCCTACAATTCAGCCCGTTACGCCTTCATCTGCCATCCCTTCGAGGTCAATTCCCAGCGACTGGTGGAAGCCGCCGCCTGCGGCAGCATACCGGTGGTATTCGACTGCCGCCACATTGCCGAACCCCCGCACTGGGATGAATACTGCCGTTTCTTTCGCACCACTGCGCAGCTGCGCAACTGCCTGCATGGTAAAGATAACCTGGATCCAACGCTCCTCGCCCGCTCATTCAGCTACGATCATCTGGCAGATTTTATTACCCATACTGTGCATGAACGGCTAAGTTGGACATCGCTGCCCTGAGCAAAAAGCCAAGATGCTTTTAAACAATGATCAGATTAAGGCATGTAGCGCCACAAAATACACGATCCTTAACCCATGTAGAAGGGTGGGCGCTGCCCATCAGTTGCACCCAAGCCGCGATGGTGGGCGGCGCCCTACAGCAGAAAGCTGAAAATTGTTGAACGGCATAATCTTGTCCATGATCTTCTCCTTTCTATTTGATGGTGGGTAATATATCTCCATCATGGCGCATTACGACGCCGTTTGTAGGGGGGGAGACCATCTCATCAGGCTACCGGCTAATTTTGTAGGGAGCCGTCAGGTAGCGCCCTCTTTTTAAGGCTCACGATCCACTATGAAAAATACCCTCCATCACTGACTCTCGGACACCATATTGATGGTGTATTTGGGAATCTCCACCACCAAATCTTTGTCGTCCACCACCGCCTGGCAACTGAGACGGGAGTCCGGCTCCAGGCCCCAGGCCTTGTCCAGCATGTCTTCCTCATCTTCGCTGGCCTCGGGCAGGGACTCGAAACCCTCGCGCACGATGACGTGGCAGGTGGTGCAGGCGCAGGATTTCTCGCAGGCGTGCTCGATTTCGATGCCGTTGGCCAGTGCCGCATCGCAGATGGTGGCGCCCGACTCGACCTCGATGACGGCACCCTCGGGGCAGATTTCTTCGTGGGGCAGAAAAATGATTTTTGGCATGTGGATGTCGCGTTCGCTTAGCTGAATTCTTCCAGTTTATGACCCGCCATGGCGGCATGAATGCCGGCATCCATGCGGCGTGCGGCGAAACCGTCACTGGCTATATTAAGGGCCTCGATGGCCTGTTTGATGGACAAATGGTCACTGCCTTCAGCCTTGGCGCGCAGGTCTTCGAGGGCGGCATCAAGACGCGTGCGTTCGTCGGCGCTGAGCAGGGCGGCGTCGCTGGCCAGGGCCGATTCCAGCGCCTCGATGGCGCGTCTGGCCTCCACCTGCATCTCACGCAGGTTGCGCGCGGCAACGTCCTCTTCGGCGTGGGCCATGGAATCACGCAGCATCTGTTCGATCTCACTGTCGCTGAGACCATAGGACGGTTTTACCTGTACGCTGCTCTCGACGCCGGAGGCCTGCTCACGGGCCGTGACAGAAAGCAAACCATCGGCGTCGACCTGAAAGGTGACGCGGATGCGCGCCGCGCCAGCGGCCATGGGGGGGATGCCGCGCAGCTCGAAACGCGCCAAAGAACGGCAGTCACTGACCAGCTCGCGCTCGCCCTGCACGACATGCACGGCGAGGGCGGTCTGGCCATCCTTGAAGGTGGTGAAATCCTGCGCCTTGGCGCAGGGGATGGTGGCATTGCGCGGGATCACCTTCTCCACCAGCCCCCCCATGGTCTCGATGCCCAGCGACAGCGGAATCACGTCCAGCAACAGCATTTCGTCGTCAGGCTTATTGCCCACCAACACGTCGGCCTGGATAGCGGCGCCCACGGCCACGACCTTGTCCGGGTCGATGTCCACCAACACTTCGCAGTGGAAAAATTCGCCCACCCGTTCACGCACCCGCGGTGAGCGGGTGGAGCCGCCAACCATCACCACGTCCTCGATTTCGTCCAGTTCAATGCCGGCATCGCGCAGGGCGCGGCGGCAGGGCGAGAGCGTCTTTTGGATCAGGGGATCGATCAACGCATTGAGCTGCTCGCGATCCAGCTCACCCTGCCATACGCTGCCGTCATCACGGGGCACAGCGACACTCACCGACTCGACATCAGACAGGGCCTCTTTGGCGCGGCAGGCCTCGGCACGCAGGGCGCGCATTTTGTGCACCGTCATCTCTGCACCCAATCCGGCCTGCCCGGCCAACCACTGGGCGATGGTGTGGTCGAAATCGTCGCCACCAAGGGCGGTATTACCGGCGGTGGACATGACCTCGAACACGCCGCGATTGAGGCGCAGAATGGAGATATCAAAGGTGCCACCGCCCAGATCGTAGACCACATGCACGCCCTCGGACTCACGATCCAGGCCGTAAGCCACGGCAGCCGCAGTGGGTTCATTGAGCAGACGCAACACAGTGAGTCCGGCCAGCTGCGCGGCGTCTTTGGTGGCCTGACGCTGGGCGTCGTCGAAATAGGCCGGCACGGTGATCACCACACCGGTGAGTTCACCATCGAGGGTTTTTTCCGCGCACGCCTTGAGGGTCTTGAGGATTTCCGCCGAGGCCTCCACCGGACTGATGTCACCGGCCACGGTGCGGATACGCGGCACACTGGAATCACTCCCGGCACCTTCTGCAAAATCGTACTCGGAACAGCTGCAACCCTTGCAAATGTCCGCCAGACCCCGACCCATGAAGCGCTTCACGGAACTGATGGTATTGTGTGGATCTTCGATCAACGCCGCCCTGGCCTCCTCGCCCACCTGCGGTGGCAGGCCGAGGCGATAGCGCACCACGGAAGGTAACAGGTGGCTGCCGTTCTCGTCCGGCAGGGTTTCCGCCAAACCGCTACGCACGGTGGCGACGAGGGAATTGGTGGTGCCGAGATCGATGCCGGCCGCCAGCTTATGCTGATGCGGGGCGGCGGTCTGTCCCGGCTCGCTGATCTGTAATAAGGCCATAACGGTTTACAACTTTATTGGCTAGAGGGATGTTCTCAATTAAACGCCGCCGTTCAGGACATGGCCAGTTCGTCTTCCAGCTGGGCCATTTCTTCACCGAGACGGTGGAAAAACTGTAATTTGCGGCTTGCATCACGCGCTCGCTGCAAGGCCTGCGGCGAGCCGTCGCTAAACGACGAGGACAGCTCGTCCAGCAACTGACTCTCCAGCGTGCAAATGACGTCGCGTAGCTCGTACAGACGCTGCCCGGCGTCGACCGCGCCTTTCACCGCGTCCATGCGTTCTCGCAGTTCCATCTGCTGCATCAGGAAGCCGCCGTCGAGGCGGGTATCGTCGAGGGCAACGCCTTTGAGTTCGAGCAGGTAACGGGCGCGCGCCAACGGATCCTTGAGGATCCGAAAACCCTCGTTGACACGCGCGGCCAGCTGCATGGACAAGCGCCGTTCGGCATCCGAGGCATTGACGAATCTGTCCGGGTGCACCACACGCTGCAATTCGCGGTAACGCTCGGAGAGCGCCGCGCCATCAACACCAAAAGACACCGGCAAGGCGAATAACTCAAAGTAGTCGCTGGTCAGATCGCTGGCTTGCATCAAACGGTAAAGCTTTCGCCGCAGCCGCAGCTGTCCTTGACGTTCGGGTTATTGAACTTGAAACCTTCATTCAGACCCTCTTTTGCATAGTCCAGCTCGGTGCCGTTGAGATAGACCAGGCTTTTCGGGTCGATGATGATTTTTACGCCCTTGTCCTCGAACACTGCGTCATCCGCCTCGGTCTGGTCGGCGAATTCCAGCACATAGGCCATGCCGGAACAGCCGCTGGTCTTCACGCCCAGGCGCAGGCCATAACCACTGCTGCGGTTTTCGAGAAAGGTCTTGATACGCGCGGCGGCGGCATCGGTCAGTGAAATTGCCATCGCTGTTTACCGCCTCAGGCCGACTCGGCCTTGTTATCGCCCGCTTTGCCATCCTGCTTGCCACGGAAGTCTTCAATAGCGGCCTTGATGGCGTCCTCGGCCAGTACCGAGCAGTGAATTTTCACCGGCGGCAAAGCCAACTCTTCGGCCAACTCGGTATTTTTGATCTTGCCGGCCTCATCCAGGGTCTTGCCCTTCACCCACTCGGTGAGCAGGGAGCTGGAGGCGATGGCCGAACCACAGCCGTAGGTCTTGAAGCGTGCATCCTCGATGACGCCCTCGTCGTTGACCTTGATCTGCAGGCGCATCACGTCACCGCAGGCAGGCGCGCCCACCATACCGGTGCCGACGTTCTTTTCCCCGGCATCCAGGTTGCCGACGTTGCGGGGGTTTTCGTAATGATCCAGAACCTTGTCACTGTATGCCATGATGTCTTGCCTCTATCTATTCGTTTGCGCGGCTTGCGATATAGCGGAAAAAAACCTCAGTGCGCCGCCCACTTGACCTGCGACAGGTCGATGCCTTCCTTGTACATGTCCCACAGCGGGGACAGTTCGCGCAGCTTGCCGATGGCCCCGCGCACGTATTCAATGGTGTCGTCGATCTCTTCCCCGGTGGTAAAACGACCGATGCTGAAGCGAATGGAACTGTGCGCCAGTTCGTCACTGCGGCCCAGGGCGCGCAACACGTAGGACGGCTCCAGACTGGCCGAGGTGCAAGCGGAACCGGACGACACCGCCAGATCTTTCAACGCCATGATCAAGGATTCACCTTCGACGAAGTTGAAACTGATATTGAGCACATTAGGCACGCCGCGCTCGAGATCGCCATTGACGTACACCTCTTCCATGTCCTTGAGACCATTGTACAGGCGATCACGCAGGGCGGTGAGACGCGCGGTCTCGGCCGCCATTTCCTCGCCGGCGATGCGGAAGGCCTCACCCATGGCGGCAATCTGGTGGGTGGCCAGGGTGCCGGAGCGCATACCGCGTTCATGGCCACCGCCGTGCATCTGCGCCGCCAGGCGCGCGCGTGGCTTGCGGCGCACGTAGAGGGCGCCGATACCCTTGGGGCCGTAGATCTTGTGCCCGGAAAATGACATCAGATCCACCTTCAGAGCCGACAGGTCGATGGGCAGCTTGCCAGCGGATTGGGCGGCGTCGACGTGAAACAGGATCTTGCGCGCACGGGTCAACTCGCCGATGGCGGCGATGTCCTGAATGATCCCCAACTCATTGTTGACGTGCATGATGGAAACCAGCGTGGTGTCGTCACGCAGGGCTGCTTCCAGCTTGCCCAGGTCGATGAGGCCATTGGCTTCGGGATCGAGATAGGTGACCTCGAAGCCCTCGCGCTCCAGTTGGCGACAGCTGTCCAGCACCGCCTTATGCTCGGTCTTGCTGGTGACGATGTGTTTGCCCTTTCGGGCATGAAAGTGCGCCACGCCCTTGATGGCCAGGTTGTCGGACTCGGTAGCACCGGAGGTCCAGACGATCTCTTTGGGATTGGCATTGACCAGTTCGGCAACCTGCCTGCGCGCCGTCTCCACCGCCTCTTCGGCATGCCAGCCATAAACGTGAGAGCGTGAGGCCGGGTTGCCGAATTCACCGTCCGGGGTCAAAAACTGTCGCAGTTTTTCGGCGACGCGCGGATCCATCGGCGTGGTGGCCGCATAATCCATGTAGATGGGACGTTTTCTCGTAGTACTCATAAGTGTTTGGCTATACCCTTTACCTGCTAGCGCTTTGCTCTGCGGAAATTCAAAACAGCGCATTTTTGCGAATACAAAACAAGTGCCTCATTAAATCCCCGAGGATTCTATTCCCTGCTGCGTACAGCGAACGAACGCCGGACAATGTGAAGCAAGTGAATTTAATACCTCGCTCCTTGGGACAAAGGTGTTTATTTCTCCGCTAGAGCTGTGTTAGCTCCTACTTTGATGTCTGTCGTTACAAGCAAGGAAGATGGACGCATTTTTAATGGTGTTCTCATCCATTTATCCCAAAATTTCTTAATATCCCCACCTTGCAATCCGACACAACCTTTAGTGCCAGGCAAATTGCCATCTGGATGTATGCCGAAGCCATACCTGGCTGTTGAAAACTTTGCAGAAAGAGGGAGAAACCAACCTCTACCTGTTATAGGATTGATGAAGCCTGATTTCATGCTTGCTCTATCACCTTCGACAGCTTTATAAACACCTATATCATATGGCCCATCTGGAATTGCACCCTTTCCATAGCCACCAGTAACAACTTCATATTCATCAGGAAACCATTTCAGCTTTCCCAACATACGGGTTCCCGTTCCTTTTGATGTTTTTATGAAAGATATTTGCATAGACATAATCATTCATTCTCGATCAAATCCATAATGATTGCTTCTCGCACTCCTGCATTTCTTGCAGCCTCCGAGAATCTTTCTGCGTTGATTTTTTGAATCTCAAACAAATCTTCTGCGACTATGGCCAAATTAGCTCCATCACCGTTTTTCGTTAATTCAAAGAGAATATTCAGAGCATCATCATTTGTTTTACTATAATACGCGAGTTGTTTGTATATCGGACTGGCAACCGAGATCCAGTTTGAATCATTCCTCATGAGAACACCCATACTGTCTTTGGAGCTATTGATAAAAGCTGTTATATACTGTTCTTCCTGCGTCCTTTTGGCCAACAAATATTCGTAATAATACTTTCTGTTTTTATTTTTTTCTTTCTCATAGTCTTTTTTTATTTTTTCAATATCATTTTCTGACAAATATATATTTGACAAAATAATGAACGCAGTTGCTGATTCTTTATTATCACCATCACCAGCATGCTTATAAATGCCACCCACTAAGCCTCTACTACAACCGGCAGCATTAAAAATAACGAATATCAATAAGAATAATAATTTTTGCTTCATTTTTACGCCATGCTGGTTATTAGAGCTGACGCGCCTATCGGCGGCACTCAAGCACAGGCCAGAGAGCCGAAACTCTGTAATGTCTTCACCTGCGCCTTGAGCCGGTCGACGAAAATATCGATCTCCTCGCGCAGCGTATCCTTGCCCAGACTGACCCGCACCGCAGCGCTGGCCAGTCCGTGATCCACACCCATCGCCAGTAGCACATGGCTGGGATCGACATCACCGCTGCCGCAAGCGGAACCACTGGCCACCGCCAGCCCGGCCTGATCGAGGGCGCCAATCAGGGTCTCGCCATCGATGCCGGGGATGGCGAAATAGGTGGTGTTCGGCAGGCGCTCCGCCGCCGCGCCAAACAGCACCATCTTCGGCATCTCCGCCCGCAAACGCTGCTCCAGGCGCCGTTGCAGTTCGCGCATATGTGTGTGCCGCTGTTCCAGCTCCACCCGTGCCAGCTCTGCCGCCTGACCGAAACCGACGATGGCGGCGACGTTCTCGGTGCCGGCGCGGCGACCCTTTTCCTGCCCACCGCCGTGTAACAGCGGTTCGATATCCAGCGCCTTGTCGACAATCAGTGCACCGGCGCCCTTGGGGCCATAGACTTTGTGCGCCGACAGGCTCATCAAATGGGCGCCGCTGGCGGCAAAATCAACCGGCAGCTTGCCCACCGCCTGCACCGCGTCGACCAGCAGCACCGCGCCCGCCGCACGAACCGCCGCTGCCACGCCGGCGACGTCGAACAGCACGCCGGTCTCGTTGTTGGCCATCATCAGCGCCAGCAAGGCCGGGCGGCGCTCCAACACAGCCTGCAACGAGTCGCCGTTCAGCCGGCCACTGTCATCCAGCGCCACCTGCTCCCATTGCCAGCCCTGGCGCACCAGGGCCTGCGCCGGGCCCATCACCGAGGCATGTTCGGCGGCGCTCAGCGCCAGCAGACCCGGGGCACGGCGCATGACCACGCCCTTGATAGCCAGATTATTGGCCTCGGTGCCACCGCTGGTAAAAATCACTTGCGAGGGGTGCGCGTTGACCAGCACCGCCACCTGTTCGCGGGCCGTGTCCAATGCCATGCGGGCGCGGCGGCCCGACTGGTGGACACTGGACGGATTGCCATAGTCCTCGCGCAGATACGGCAGCATGGCCTGCAATACGCGCTCGTCGAGCGCAGTGGTCGCATTGTGATCCAGATAGATCGCCATAGCGCTATCCGCAGATCGTCAGCCGCGCAGGCTGGCCACCTGCCGCTCCTGACGCAGATTGACTTCCTGCACGAATTCCCGCTTCACCAGCTGGCCCAGGGTGATGCCATCAAGGAAGCTGTAGATCTGCGCACTGAGATCACACCACAGTTCGTGGGTCAGGCAGGCCTCGCCGTTCTGGCAGTCACCGCGCCCTTCACACTTGGTGACGTGAACCTTTTCATCCACCGCAGTAATAACGGCCGCCACATTGATTTCATCAGCAGCACGGCTCAGGCGATAACCACCACCCGGCCCGCGGGCGCTGATCACCAGCCCCTGTTTACGCAAACGGGAAAACAACTGTTCCAGATAGGACAGGGAAATACCCTGGCGCTGGGAGATATCCGCCAGCGTAATCGGTCGATCAGTGGCATGCAGCGCCAGATCCAACATTGCGGTTACAGCGTAACGGCCCTTGGTTGTCAGTCTCATCACTCTCTCTCCTGCGGCATTTAACATCAGATCCGGCGTTGATGGCATGCCAGTCCCTTGTGATTAACCGGGCAACACAGACAACGTGTACCCATTCGCTTGATCGAGCCAATTCCTTACTTCACCGCTTGGTTATTATCTATAACCAAGCAGCATAGTCAAGTTAATTCGGCTCGTCCAATCTTTCGCGCTTGGCATCCGCACCGTCCGGATCGAAGCCGGTCTCTTCTGCGATAGCATCCGAGATGCTGCAATCACCCAGCTCGGGCAAGACGACATCCGCATATTCGGCATCCAGACGCTTCAGTGCAGCACACATGGTTTCCATTTTGCTGTCCATGACATGCACGTGATCCAGCAAGCTATTGATGGCATTGGCCACCGGATCCGGCGCATCCTGAGTAGCGCCGTAGGCGTCGAAACCCAGCTTCTGCGCAGTAGCATGGCGGCGGCGCTCGGCCTCGGAACGATCAGGGCAGACCACCCGCCCCGGCACACCCACCACGGTGGCGCCGGACAACACGTCCTTCACCACCACTGAATTCGAGCCTACCCGCACACCGTCACCGAGGATGATCGGCCCCAGCACCTTGGCGCCAGCCCCCACCACCACGTTGTTGCCCAGGGTGGGATGGCGCTTGCCCCTCTCCCAACTGGTGCCCCCCAGGGTGACGCCGTGGTAGAGAGTGCAGTCATCACCGATCTCCGCCGTCTCGCCAATCACCACGCCCATGCCATGATCGATAAAAAAGCGTTGGCCGATGTGGGCGCCGGGGTGGATCTCGATCCCTGTGAACCAGCGACCGATGGCGGAAATCCAGCGCGCCAGCCAACGTAGTCCCAGACGCCAAAGACCATGGCTCAGGCGATGGAACATCAACGCGTGCACCCCCGGGTAGGTGGTCAGCACCTCAAAAATGGTGCGCGCCGCCGGGTCGCGGTCAAACACGCAGCGGATGTCTTCACGAATCTGTTTAAACATCTTCCCGCCTGAAACACTCAGCATATCAACACTAATACCCTACCCTGAAGGTAGGCTGAACAACGGCGCAATACCCAAACAAAAAACTACGACATTATTTTTATGACCGCGAATGCGACTTTTGGCTGGCGGTGAGGATGCCACGGAGAATATTCATCTCCACTTGATTGGGACGGGCGCGATTGAACAGCCGCCGCAGGCGGCGCATCATCACTCGTGGGTTGTCCGGATTGAGAAAACCGATGTCCACCAGGGTCTCACCCAGGTGGACATAAAAACGTTCCATCTCATCGGCACTGACCGCCGGCTCCGATTCACCCTCGACCGCCGCCACACTCGGGGCGCCACTCGCCATCAGGAGTTCATAGGTGACAACCTGCACCGCAGCAGCGATATTCAGTGAACTATAGTCCGGGTTGCTGGGAATGTGCAGCAGATAATGGCAGCGCGCCAATTCTTCATTGGTCAGCCCGGAGTGCTCACGACCAAAGATAATCGCGACATCCCTCTGCCGGGCCTCATCGACCACCCGCCCGGCGCACTGACGAGGATCCCACTGAGGCAGCTTCAGATGCCGCAGGCGCGCGCTGGCGCCCACCACCAGCCCGCATCCCACCAATGCCTCCGGCAGAGCATCACACACCACCGCCGAGGTCAGCAGATCATCGGCGCCGGAGGCGCGCGCCGTCGCCTCGGCGTGGGGAAACTGCTGCGGCTGCACCAGGTACAACTGGCTCAGACACATGTTTTTCATCGCCCGCGCCACTGCACCGATGTTCCCGGGGTGGGAGGTATCCACCAAGACAATTCTGACCCTGTTCAACATCGCGCACACCATACCGGACTCTCCCCGGGAGTGGAACCGGCACACGGCGACGATCCACCAGGAACAGGGAGGATGGCTGGAATCATCAGCCTCGTACCGTCATAAACGTGCCTGAGTCAAAACATTAAACCTGAATCCGAGGGTTCAGGTTAAAGTAAACATTCCCGCCTCAAGGGGGGGGGGAATTCCATGAACCGCATCGATCGAGAGCGGTGACGCCTGTCATCACCCGCGCCCAAAACTGGATCACGCCAACGATGCGGTTCGCTGCCGCTCACCCGCATCCCGCAAAGACGACCGAAGCAACTTGCTACACACCTTCAACAACCCATACAACAAGCGGCACGGATAAACCTGACCGTCTCAAGGCGGTGGTTCTAACCTTAAAACGGAACGAATAAAAAAACGGAATTTGGTTGAACGCGTGTTTCAGAAGCTCAAAGCGTATTGCCGTGTAGCCCGCGTCCAGCAAGCGCCCGGCCAGCGGCACACCCATCAATCCGGTGCCAAACAGGGTGACACGAGGTCTATTCACGCATTTTCTCCCAACGTTAGTACGACTCTTTCAAGGGGATGATGCAGAAATGAGCCCGTTGAGGCCAGCAGCCAGTACAAAACCACATCTTTTCGTTCTGCGATTCCACCATGCCGACGGGGGTCTTTACACCAAGCACGCCGACAAACACCTCAATTCCCGTCGACGAATGATGCTGAAACAGGCCAAACGTGAACTCTACGGACTGGACAATATATTAGTATTTGCTAATATTCATGCATATTCATTCACATCCAGATTCAGAGGAACAAACCATGAGCATTGATCGCATCGTTCTGGCCTTCGCCGGCATCGTCATCCTGGCCAGTCTGGGCCTGTCACAAGTCCATTCAGAGAACTGGTTGTGGTTGACCACCTTTGTCGGCGCCAACCTTTTCCAGTCCTCCTTCACCGGTTTCTGCCCGCTGGCCAGCATACTCAAGGCCATTGGCGCCAAACCTGGTCAGGCATTCGGCTGAAACGCGGTAAAAAACAATGAAAAAACAACAAACCATTGAACTCCCTGGCGTCGGGGGCGTCTCAGGTGTATAGGGATGAGGTGGAAACACCCGCCCTGCGGAACCCCCTACCGGTCCGTCCCGACCGGCTTCCCCCTAACACCGCCCTTGTGGCGGTGTTTTTTTGTCCACGATTCCGCCTCGCAGGCAGCACACCAATACCGGCGATTAGCGGCGGATCCTCTTCCGCGCCACGTACCGAAACTGTCCTTGCTGCGAAAATCGACCCTCACGCAAGAAAGTACACGCGGCCATCGCCACCTCGGCGGAAAACAGCAAACCGCTATGGCTGGTGTGAAACACACGATAATCCGTCATCCCCGTCGAGCGCGTCTCACTGAGCGCCACGGCGCCATCGTTATGGGAGTCCGCGAAGAAGCCCATCAAGCGCCCCATCCCCATCCCCAGGTCACCGGCAATCACACCGATCTCCCGCTCCACCGTCCACGCCGGCACATCGCCGCGCAGACCGTGATCAAGACTCTTGCCCAGCAGCAACCTGCCGATCCGTCGCTGCGCCATGCGCAGGGCGGCCACGCTACCCCCATGCGGTGTACCCAGAGTCACAATACGTCCCGGGCGCTGGTGGGAATAATCATGAAAGAACTGCCGCAGCAGCAGGCCGCCCAGACTGTGGGCGACGAAGTGGACGGTCGCGGCGTCAATCTGCTCGACAAAGTGCTGCAGACGTGCGGCATTGTCCGCCAGACTGCAACGCACTGTGGGATAGGCAAACTGCCGAGGGGCGAATCCACACTGCCGCAGACGCTGACGCAGCAGCGACATCTCCAGCCCCGTCATCCACAGGCCATGGACAAGAACGACGGTTTCAGGCCGAGACATGGGTCAGCAGGCCACCGGGGCCTGTCCAAAGATAGCTGTCGTCACGAGAGGAAGTCATTTCAAGTCCGTTTTTTCGGTCATTCGAGGCGAATAATGACTCACTCTTCAACGAAAACAAGCGGGAAAATGGGTCAAAACGCACTGCCATTAAGTTAACGAAATAATAGCTTGTAACGCCCTCCTACACTCTGCTGTTAGCGTGGATGAGTGCAGTCAGCGGTTCCGGGCCATTCGTCGTATATAAAAATTATTTCAACCTTTTAGTGAGTATTGGGCCACTTGAAAATGAATCCTGAAACTTGAGATGGATGGATCACTAGGGTGAAATTTCCAGCATCCGATTCAACGCCAGCAGGGCCTGTCCGGCCTCCGCCTCGGGAACCTTGATCTGGTTCACCACCTTGTCCTGCACGAGATTTTCCAGGCTCCACAGCAGCGCCTCGGGGCCGATGCGGAACATGGTGGAGCACATGCACACGGTGCCGGACATGAAGTGCACGAACTTGCCCTCGTGCTTGAATTGTTCATGCAGCCGGTTGACCAGGTTCAGCTCGGTGCCCACCAGCCAGCGGGTGCCGGGTTCGCTGTCGCGGATGGTATTGATGATGTACTCAGTGGAACCCACATGGTCGGACTTCTGGCACACCTCGAAGGAACTCTCCGGGTGCGAGATGACCTTGGTTTGCGGATGGCGGGCTTTGAACTGATCGATGAATGCCGGCTTGAACATCTGGTGCACGGAGCAGAAACCCTTCCACAGAATCATCTTCGCCCCCCTGATCTGTTCCCGCGTGAGACCGCCCATGGGCTGGTCGAAGTCCCACACCACCATGTCTTGCAGCGGAATACCCATATTGAAGGCGGTGTTGCGACCCAGGTGCTGATCGGGAAAAAACAGTACCTTTTCACGCCGGCCGAAGGACCAATCCAGTACGTGACGAGCATTGGTGGAAGTGCAGACGATGCCGCCATGGCGGCCACAAAAGGCCTTCAGGTCGGCGGCGGAATTGATATAGGTGACAGGGGTAATCTGTTCGTCCACGGCCAGCACCTGCGACAACTCACGCCAGGCCCGTTCGACATTGGCGAGGTTGGCCATATCGGCCATGGAACAGCCGGCGGCCAGGTCGGGCAGTATGGCGATCTGCTCGGGGCGCGAAACGATGTCCGCCACCTCGGCCATGAAGTGCACACCACAGAAAACGATGTATTCGGCATCCGAATCCGCGGCACGGCGCGACAGTTTTAGCGAATCACCGCTGACATCGGCGTGGCGGAACACCTCCTCGCGCTGATAGTGGTGGCCGAGGATGATCAGCCGTTCGCCGAGGGCCTGCTTGGCATCAATGATGCGTTGCTGGATTTCCGCTTCACCGAGGCGGGTGAGACTTTGTATTTCAAGGGGATTGGCAGACATTGATACAACTCCCGGATACCCGTTTCAGCCGATGGTATCATTTTTACCTGGATCCGAGGGTTCAGATCCAACTCAACAATCACCCGCTAAAGCAGGCAGGTTAGCGGACTGTAAAGTCTGTATATGGGTCGCTAGACCCGCTTTTTAAACCCACTCCTGCCATGATTATCGGCAGCCCCTGTTGGAAACACAATTATGCAAGCCAGACCCCCGTCATTCTTCACTCAGCTTGAGACGGAAACCAGCGTCGTTGCCGGTCAGCGCCGGCATTTCAGGTACCGGCCCACGTTCCGCATGGGCACATAAAACGTGCCCGCCCCATGGTGCTTCACCAGATCGCCGGGTCTGACCAGACCACCCAGGGCAGCAGGTCTCTTCTGTCCAGCAGTG
>DRKN01000159.1 GCA_011051755.1 Gammaproteobacteria bacterium | reverse complement strand
TCAGAACTTCAAGAATCTATTTCAGGGCTCGGCCCTTTCGCTATGTATTTTGGTTTGTCTCTGCTTGCGTTGGTGATTTTTAAAAAGATCTACACAATGATAACGCCGTATGATGATTGGCAGTTGGTCAAGGATCAGAATATGGCAGCGGCAGCTACCTTATTTGGCGCCATCATCGGATTTTCTATCGCGCTTTCCAGTGCGGCGTCTCAATCCGTTTCATTGCTGGATTTTGCGATCTGGGCGGTCATCGCGCTTATTGCCCAGCTTATCGCCTTTGCTTTGGTGCGTTTGTATATGCCGAAAATTGTGCAGCGAATCAAAGCAGGGGAATTGCCTGCCGGAGTCGTTTTGGGTGGTGTTTCGATTGCTATAGGCTTGTTAAATGCAGGTAGCATGAGCTACTAACGGAGGCCCTGATGAAGCGTACAAAGGAGATTGATCTTGCCACTATGCGGAAGTCCGCAGCACGGAAAACCACATCTGCGAAGTCCGTAATGCTCACTGGGACACTGTTAGTCACGGGTTGTGGTTCCAGCGGTCAAGAGGCCGTGGTTTACACTACCGCTGAGCAATGTATCGTCGAAAATCCGGATTCACGCACCGAGTGCGAAAAAGCTTACGACAACGCCATCTCAGAGGCAGAGCGTACCGCGCCTAAATACAATTCGCAGCGGGCCTGTGAAATGGAGTTTGGCTATAACCAATGCGTACAAAGCCAAAGTAACAGTGGTTGGTTTTTACCGGCGTTGGGCGGTTTTATGGTTGGAAGACTGACGGGGGGAGGCTATGATTATGGGCGTCCATCGCCAGTATTCGGCTATCAGAATTCCTGGGTTGGTGCTGATGGAACGTCCTACGGTGGCCGTTCTGATCGACGTGTCAATGTACCCAAAGAGGCTTTTAAGTCTAAGCCTACTACTGCGCGCACTATATCCCGTGGTGGCTTTGGCTCAAAGATTCAGGCGAAATCCTCCTGGGGAAGTTCGCGTAGCCGAGGCTCTTCTTTTGGCGGTTGACCAATGCTAAGAATTCAATGTGATGAGCGTCCCCATTGGCGCGATCAGGCGCACGAATATGGATTTAAATTCCACACTATGCACGGTGAACCATATTGGGACGAAACCGCTTATTATCAATTCACTCTGGAACAGATCGAACGGGACATAGAGGATCCTACTGCTGAAATTCACCAAATGTGTCTGGCGATTGTTGATCAGGTTGTACGGGATGAAGCACTATTGCGTAAGTTTCAGATCCCGGAGCTTTACTGGGACGTAATTGCAAATTCATGGTTCGATTTTGAGCCGAGTCTCTATTCCAGAATAGATTTTTCTTATCACGGAAAAGGGCCGGCAAAGCTCTACGAAAACAATGCCGACACACCAACCAGCCTGTATGAAACGGGTTTTTGGCAGTGGTTATGGCTGGAAGATAAAGCACAAAGTGGTCAGATAGCTCGACATGCGGATCAATTCAATTCCCTTCAAGAAAAATTAATTGATCGATTTTCTGTCATGGCTAAGCAGCACCCAGGCGAAACGCTTCATTTTTCAGCATGTAAAGATACCGACGAAGACCGTGGCACCGTTCAATATTTAGAAGATTGTGCCGTGCAAGCAGGCATTCGGTGCAAATTTGTATACATTGAAGACATTGGGCATGGTGAAGGCGATTGTTTTACCGATATTGATGACCAGGTGATTCATTGGATGTTCAAGCTTTATCCGTGGGAATTTATGTTTCGCGAGGAATACGGGCCACTGTTATTAAAGGCTGATGTTAGTTTTATCGAGCCTTATTGGAAAGCGATTCTTTCAAACAAGGCACTTTTGGCGTTGTTGTGGCAGAAATTTCCAAATCATCCAAATTTGCTTGCAACGTATTTCGAAGAAGATATGAATCAGGCTGAATTGACGAATTACGTTAAAAAGCCTATTTTTTCCCGCGAAGGCGCCAACATTTCTATTATTGAAAATGGCAATGAAATCTATTTTGCCGATGGCCCCTACGGTGAAGAGGGTTATATATATCAGGCCTATCACCCTCTTCCTAAATATGGCGACAATTACACCTTGGTGGGTTCATGGCTTGTGGATGGTCAGCCCGCCGGTATCTCCATGCGCGAAGACAAACATCTCATTACACAGGATTTGTCGCGTTATCTGCCGCATATTATTCTATAAGAACGTGATCTTTTTCCGCATTCGTGGGCCTCAGGGTTAAGGGCTACGCGCGGCATCCCGGTTTTGTCTTGCGCACCAAATTACAGGCAGCGCTAACTCAGCAAGAAAAAAGCCCCGGATTTCGCAAATTCGACCCGGGCTACGGATTTAGCCTGGACATTTCATGAATTAAGCATTGTTTCCGTGCGCCTGTAGTGACGTGATATCGCCGCTATCAGCCCGTCACTGTGCGTCGTCGTTCTCCTTCCCGTCGCAGACCCTGGATGCGCAGGTTCATGGGGGGGACTTCTTCCGTATCGATGCGCACATCCAGAACCGTCGGCCCCTGCCGGCTGCAGAGAGTTGTGATCTCCAATGCCTGCATGTCTTCCGGCGAGTGGATGGTGATGCCTTCGGCGCCCATGGCCTGTGCCAGGGCGGCAAAGTCTGTCTGTGGCAGTTGGTGGGCGATGGATTCGGCGCCCGCCAGCCTCTGGCCATGCTTGACCATTCCCAGGGCGTGGTCGTTGAGAATGACGAAGATGACGCCCAGTTGTTCGGCGACGGCGACGCTCAGTTCCTGTCCGCTCATGAGAAAACTGCCGTCACCGGTGATGCTGACCACCGGCCCGTCGGGGTAGGCAAGGGCGGCACCGACCGCGGCGCCGATGGCCCAGCCCATGGAGGAAAATTCAATGCTGGTGCGGAACAGGCCGCCATTGATACCGCGGCGGTTATGCGCGCGGCGCTCCTTGGGTTGCAGGTAATGCACTGCCCAGGCCACGCTGTTGCCGGTATCGGCGAAGAAGCGTGTGTTGGCGGGAAAGCGCTGGTTGAGTTCGTGCATCAGGCGTTGGGGCTTGATGGGCGTGGCATCGGAATGACACTTTGCCTCCTCATCCAGGGTAAAACGGGGCGTGTCTTCGAGTGCTACAGGTGTCAGTGATTTGGGCGTACGTCTGCTGCCAGTGTCGGTGGCTTCCATTTGCGCCATGAGTTCCTCAAAGGTGGCCAGTACATGGCCACGCACATGCAGTCGCGCCATGGGGGAACGGGTCAGGTTCTCGTGCACCGAGTCGATGTGCACCAGGCGTTCGTTGAGCAGGGTGGCCTCACTCCAGCCGCAGCTGGCCCATTCGCTGAGGTTGGTCTCCACGGCGATGATCAGATCCACCTCGGATGAGGCCAGCACCGCCCGTGCGCTGCTGTGGCCGGCAAAGCCGATGACGCCACGGTATCGTGGGTGATCCGGGTTGACCAGCCCCTTGCCGTGGGGGGTGGTGATGATGAAGGCGTCGAGCCGTTCGGCAAAGGCCATGATGGCGCCGATGGCTTCGCCGCAACCCCCGCCCAGGACGAGGGCAACTTGCTGTGCCCTGGAAACCTCTTCGAGTAGGGCAGCGGTCTTTTCCGGGTCGACGATGTGCGGTGTTTGCAACAGTTTGGGTAAATCGAAACGGGGGGTGCCATCCGGCAGCTTCTGCCGCATGACATCGAGGGGAATGCTCAGGTGTGCCGGGCCTCGGGGTGAATGGAAGGCGGTCATCACGGCGGTGATCAGCTTGTGCTGCAACTGGTCGATGTGCGAGACGAGGGTGCTGTAGCGGGTGCAGTGCTGCAACATGCTTACGGTGTCGATGCCGGTACAAGAGGATTCCTGAAAGGCACCGCGGCCAAAGGTGGGCAGCGGTGTCTGCGCCGAGATGGCCAGCAGCGGCACGTTGTTTTCGTAGGCGTCGGCGAGGCCAGTGATCATGTTGGTGGTGCCGGGGCCGGTGGTGGCGCAGCAGACGCCGAGGCGGCCGGTCTGGCGGGCATAGCCGTCGGCCATGAATACGGCGCCATTCTCGTGCCTTGCGACTACCGGGCGAATGCCGTTTCGCCGCGCGCTGCGGGCAAGGGCGTCATAGAGCGGTTCGATGGCGCCGCCAGGGATGCCAAAGATGTAGTCGCAGCCGATCTGTTCGAGGTAATGGAGGATGATGTCGCTGGCATCGAAGGCAGGTCGAAGGGGGGAATGGGTGCTCACGGTTACCTCTTTGTAATTTGGGGTGCCTGTCCACATCTTACGGGTATTTGCTGATGGCTCAATACTATTAACCATGTATTGAGTAAGGGCGGGTTTTTGAAGCAGGCCCGAAAGGCACCGACGTAATCGTTGAAAATGCCAGCATTCCGGGCGGAACGACGTGAAGATCCGGGCAAAGGCACCTTGTGTATTGAACACCCGCAGGGCGAGCGGAGCGTGTCATTCTGGTGTTTCGCCGTGCCTGCGGGATTCCTGCCTGTGCGGCAATGAGGCTATGCCAAATCGTTCAAAATATTCTTCGGGTCTCGTGCTGATTTCAGCGTTCGAGCTTTGCCAGATCGCCCCACAGGTTGATGATTTTGCAGAATAGTTCGGCGGTTTTTTCCGTGTCGTAGACGGCGGAGTGGGCACGGTTATTGTCCCATTCGATGCCAGCAGCGGCGATGGCGCGGGCCAACACGGTCTGCCCATAGGCGAGGCCGGCGAGGGTGGCGGTGTCGAAGGTGCTGAATTGGTGGAAGGGATTGCGCTTGATGCCGGTGCGGGCGACGGCGGCCTTGAGAAAGGCGAGGTCGAAGGCCGGGTTGTGGCCGACCAGGATGGCACGTGAACAGCCGCTGCCCTTGATGGCGTTGCGGATGGGCTCGAAGATCTTTTTCAGCACCGGGCCTTCGGCTTCGGCGATGCGTAACGGGTGGTGTGGGTCGATGCCGGTGAAGGCCAGCGCAGAGGCTTCCAGGTTGGCGCCAGGGAAGGGCTGCACATGGGCGCTGACGGTCTGTCCCGGATACACCCGCCCTTCGCTGTCCATGTGGATGGGCACGGCGGCGATCTCCAGCAGGGCGTCGGTCTCGGCATTGAAGCCGGCGGTTTCAACGTCGACGGCGACGGGTAGGAAGCCACGAAAGCGGCGTGCGATGCCACGTTTTCCGGGTACGTTTTCCGCCAGTTCTTCGGCGGTTTCGGGGGCGTCTGGATTCACAGTGTCTGTTGTCTCGTCGGGTTGTGGTCGTTTCTGCCGTAGGAGCGGGCCGTACCCGTGATCGGTCGTGGTGCGAATTTATCGCGGGCACGGCCCGCTCCTACGGTTGCAGTTTCCAGTGTAATGTCTCACCGGCCAGGAAGGGCACCAGTGGGGCCTCACCCGCTGTGTCGGCGAACGGCAGGGTGTCCGGCACCTGCCAAGGTTGTTTGACCAGCGTGACCCGCTCTTTGTTGCGCGGCAGGCCGTAGAAGTCGGCACCGAAGTGGCTGGCGAAGCCCTCCAGCCTGTCCAGTGCGCCGGCCTGTTCAAAGGCGCTGGCGTACAGCTCAATGGCGGCATGGGCGCTGAAGATGCCGGCGCAGCCGCAGGCCGACTCTTTGGCGCTGCGGCTGTGCGGAGCGCTGTCGGTGCCGAGGAAAAATCTGGGATTGCCGCTGGTGGCGGCCTTGATCAGCGCCTGGCGATGATTTTCGCGCTTCAGCACCGGCAAGCAATAGAAATGCGGGTGCATGCCGCCCACCAGCATGGCGTTGCGGTTGTAAAGCAAGTGCTGGGGGGTGATGGTGGCGGCGACGTTGGCGCCGCTGTCGTGCACGAACTGGGCGGCATCGGCGGTGGTGATGTGCTCGAAGACGACTTTCAGTTGTGGGTGACGGGTGAGTAACGGCGCCAGTTGGTGGTCGATGAAGGCCTTTTCGCGGTCGAAGACGTCGATGTCGGCGCGGGTCATCTCGCCGTGCACCAGCAACGGCAGACCGATTTCGGCCAGGGTGGTGAGGGTGTTATCGATCTTGGCCAGATCGCTGACACCGGCTTCGGAATGGGTAGTGGCACCGGCCGGGTAGAGCTTTACCGCATACACGTGGCCGCTTTTCTTGGCGCGGCGGACTTCATCGGCCGAGGTGTTATCGGTGAGATACAGGGTCATCAGCGGCTGGAAATCGCTGTTCGCCGGCAGGGCGTCGAGGATGCGCTGGCGATAGGCCTGCGCCAGCTCGGTGGTGGTCACTGGCGGGCGCAGGTTGGGCATGATGATGGCGCGGTGAAACTGACGTGCGCTGTACGGCGCCACGGCGGCCATGGCGGCGCCATCACGCAGGTGCAGGTGCCAGTCGTCGGGGCGGGTGAGCGTGATTTGTTGCAAGGATCGTGACAATGGACATCCGGCCGTGGCGAGGGTGGATGTCCATTATGCCATGTTTGCCGGCCGGATTAAGGTGCGCGCAATCCAGGCGGTGTGACGGCTGGCGGCGTTCAGGGTTTCAGTTGTTGCGTTTCGGCTTGGTGGGCTTGGGGTGGCAGGCGGTGCAATCCCCGGTTGTCGGCGGGGGGGGGGATGGCGGCGGCCAGAATGATAGCGGCCAATCCTGTTCCCGCAGTATTTTTGATAATACTTTTATGTCGCTTTTGCATTTTCATCACTGATGATTCCTTTTGCATGTGGATGCATGTGGAGCGGCAACCTCAGGGCGTTGCATCGCAGGCCTGTATCATGGGGAACGGGCCGCCCCAATTCTGGTAGCCGCAGTCGTTCTCGGTCCAGTTCCCGCTTTGTTTGAAGGTGGTGACGTAGAGCTTGGCATTGAGGTAATAGGGGCCGTTGACATAGCCGTCGCCGACCCAGTTGGGGTCGGTGTATCTGTCGATGACGGTGCCCGGCGGCAGGCCGACCTCCGGACCCACGTCGTTCAGGTTGACCAGCAGCGCCTTGTTTTTCCAGCCGTGGGGCACGGCCACATGGCAGTTGGTGCAGGCGAACGTGCTGCCGAAGCCACCGGTTGCCGGGGCGTTTCTGGCGATATCGGCATGCAGGATGTGCAGGTTGACCCGGGAGGTGTCAAAGGGCATGTAGCCGCAGCCCACGGAGCTGATTCCTTCGGAATCCCTGAAGCCGCTCAGGTTGGGGGTGGTGTTGTTGGGGTTGGCATAGTCGTCCCAGTTGTGGCATTTGAAGCACAGGTGATCTTTGGTGGTGCCGGACACCGCCTGCTGTACGTAGCCGGTGCTGTTGTCCCATGGTCCTTTGAGGAGGAAGTTGTTTTGTGAGCCGTGGGGGCCCCAAGGGTTACCATTCTCGCCACCGTCCGGCACCACGGTGCCCGCCGCGGTGTTCGAGCCGTGGCAGTCGGAGCAGTACATGGTCTGGGTGCCGACATTGGTGCCGGTGGCGTCATTCCATGGCGCCAGGAAACTGGAGGCATCCATGAGCCGGATCGCGGCGGTGCGGCCGGTGCTGTCCATGACCGGGTGCCAGGAGCGGTGGTTGTTGGTGGCATAGGCAGGGACAGCCCCGCCGGATGTCCCTGAGGTGCCTTCACCCCTGTGGGCGGTGGGCGCCTGGAATTCCATGGCCTGGTTGGTGAAGTGGGTCACGTTGTTGGTGCCGTACGGTGTGCCGCCGCCCGACTCCCCTAGCTGAGGCGGTGTGTCAAAGGCATAGTTGGAGTGGCACTTGAGGCAGAGCTGATACTCCCGCGTGACATAGGCCTGGTTCACGTCGGTGGGGCCGTTGATCGGCGGATTGCCGCGCTTGACCTGGAAGTCGAACGGGTCGACGGCAAATTCATCGGAGAGGTAGACCGGCTCGACGCCCCAGGTGCCGCGCAGGACGCCGGAGGCGAGGTTGCTGTGCGGCGCGCTGTGGTCGTGGGTGCCGGCGGCGTCCGGCATCGCGGGGTCGTCGTTGAATTGACGGTTTCTGATCACCCGATGCGGGTTGTGGCAATCAGTACATTCGGCGTGGCGGTTAAGCAGGTTGCCTTTGCCCAGGTTGGCCGGGGATTCCAGGAAATCCTTGCCGCTTCCTGCCAATGAGCTTGAGCCGATGTCATGCAGTTCCGCATTTGCCGGTTGCTCAATACTGGCGATAGGCATGTGAATGGCGAGGGAGAAGTCAGTCTTGATATCGGGTACTTCGGTGCCGAAGCCCTGGCTCGTCAGCGTGCCGCCATCAGCGGAATGGCAGGCATAACAGGTTTCCTCGATGGCGGGGTCTCCACCCTGCCTGGCCCCGCTGGCGGTTTTGGGGCCGTCCGTCCCCTCACGTAACAGTCTTCTTGAGCCTTGCACTGAATGTGTGTCGTGGCACGCGAGACAGGCCGATTCCCACACCTGCGTGCCCAGAGGGAATTCTCGCAGTGCGGCCGCATTGGTCGAGTATTGCTCGTTGGCAATCAGCTCGTCGGCATGTGCTGAACCTATCCAGCCCTCCTTATCGTGGCAGGCGAGACAAATAATATCCGTTGTTTCATCGAATATTGTTGAACTCGGTGAGGCTTTTTGCAGCCGGTTGAGGCGCAGAAACTTGATGTTTTCGCTGGTGTCCGTGCTGCGGATGTGTGGATCGTGACAGCTGATGCATTGCACCTGCCCCTGTTCCAGCGGTACGGTTGGTTGGACGCCGCTGGATCGGGTGCCCAGATGGGAGACGAGCTGCGGATCGTGCAGTTCCCCATCCGCGGCGGCCAGGGCGGAATCGAATGTAAACGAGATCGGGTGATCATTGGTGAGGTCGGTGCCCAGGCTGCGGGTATAGCCGGTCGTCACCCCTTCGCCTGCGGGCATCGTTGAGCCCCCGCCCTGGATGTTCATGGCGATGTCCGGCGTGGTCGGATCCTGATCAGTAAAAGAGGCATTGAGTACGTTGACGGAGCCGATGGCCAGTGATCCATCGTGACAGGAAAGGCATAATTTGGACGTGCCGTTGGGTTGGCCGGCCGTTGCCTCCATGGAGGTGGAGTCGTACGGGATGTAGGTTTCTCCCGATAATTTGCGATTCCAGAGTGGCCCGACATCTTGTTCGGCGGCATGGGGCGTGTGGCAAAACACGCAAATCTCTGATTCCGTGGTCGCTGCCACGTTGCGTGATTGTCCGCCCGGGAGGCTGGGCGTGACGGTTGCTGAGAAATTATGGCGGGTATTCTGAATGTCTGAAACACGATTGCTCGGCAGACCGCCTGCGATACTCACGCTTGGCAGCACAAGGCACAAAAGCCACAATGAAAGGCTGAGGGGCAGTTTTTTGATAAAAAAAACAGGTGCTTGCCGCGTTGTCACGATAAACCTCTTGTTGGTCGGCCCTGGGAGAAATATACAACACTGCGGATTCAGGTATAAAGTATCCCGCTATTATAGATCGTTGCAAAGGTCATAGTAATTAATAGGAAATCGACATTCAAGGATAAGAAAACACTATAACTGTGACGCGCTTCCCAGAAACTTAGAGTATATAAGCTGGGATGATCCCTGTCCCGCTCTCTTGTTGCGTCGTTGAGCAAAAACTGATGGAAGATTCAAGGTTCATTGTTTTTTTGTCGTCGATAACCCGTGAGTTCGAGTTGACGGTTCAAGATCAGAAGACGGTACGCCCGGTCTTGAGCCGGATGTGATTCTCCTTTGCCTTTTCCTTCTGTTTAAGAATAGTCGCTGTGTCAGTAACAGTCTGTCATGTTTATTGTTGGATAGCGAACTGTCCGTTGTACAGGCACAACGCCGTTGTTGCCTCCGCTTTTCTTAATGCAATCATTTGTGTATCGGAGGGCTCATGCGTATTCCCCGGATTTACCAGCCAATTTCTCTGAGCAGGGGCCAACTGATCGAGCTTGACGGCCAGGCAGCGGTGCATCTGACCCGTGTGCTGCGCTTGCGCGTCGGCGATGCCCTGTGCTTGTTTAATGGCCAAGGCGGTGAATTTACGGCGCGCCTGGTGGCGGTGGGGCGACGTACGGCGAGTATCGAGGTGGGGGCGTTTTCGTCGCGGGAGGTGGAATCAGGCTTGCAACTGGTGCTGGCGCAGGGCGTGTCGCGGGGTGAGCGCATGGACTATACGGTGCAGAAGGCGGTGGAGCTGGGGGTGTCGTGCATCGTGCCGCTGGAAACCGCGCGCACCACGGTCAATCTCGACGGCGAACGCCGTGCCAAGCGCCTCGCCCACTGGCAGGGGGTGGTGAACGCCGCCTGTGAACAGAGTGGTCGCAACCGGGTGCCGCGAGTGGCGGCGATGCAGGGGCTCGATGAGTGGCTGGCGACGGTCGGGCCGGCGGGGCTGAAGCTGGTGTTGCATCACCGCGCCGATAAATCATTGGCCGGGCTGTCGCCGCCGGAAGGGCCGGTGAGCCTGCTTATCGGTCCCGAGGGAGGGCTGAGCGAGGCCGAGATTGACGCTGCTATCGATAGTGGATTTCAGCCGCTACGCCTTGGGCCACGGGTGTTGCGCACAGAAACGGCGGCGCTGTCGGCGCTGTCGGTGTTGCAGTGGCTGTGGGGGGATTTTGTTTGAGGACTGAGCCTCAATAAATCACTGCTATTTATCCCGCAACCCGGAGTTTGTATGATAGGGCCCCCATGCTGAGAGAGTCTGAGTATGTCCGACGCCGAGACCTTCGCTGGCCGCCTGGCCAATCTGATCAAAGAGCAGGGTCTGTCCCATGCCGAGGTGGGGCGTGCGGTGGGCGTGTCCGGCCAGGCCGTGGGCAAATGGGCGAAGGGCGGTAACATCGAGTACGATAATTTGCAGATGCTGGCGCGCCTGTTTGCTGTCAACTGGATCTGGCTGCGTTACGGCGATGAGGCGATGATTTCCTTCAGTGAGCGCCGTAGCGGCAGTAAGGTGCGACGGGCGGTGATTCGCGATATCGTCGGCAACGAGGAACGCTTGCGGCTGGCCTTGGGCGGGGTCGATATCGGTGTCTGGGATATGGATCTGATCAGCGACCGGGTGGTGTTGTCCGACGTGGCTGCGCGCCTGTTGGGCGCGGATCCAAACGGTTTTCACGGTGGTCGTTACAAGCTGTTGCAATTCGTCCATGGTGAAGACCGTGAACGGGTGGCGGAGGCGCTGGATCGGGTGCTGGAGGATCGCGCCGGATGTTTCGATATTACCCATTATCTGGCCGGCCGTGCGGCGCGACTGCGTCAGCGGGGGTATTTGCTCCGTGATGAGGCCGGGCGACCGGTGCGGGTACTGACGGTGCTCTCCCTGCCTGAATAAAGCGTACTTGCCTGCCGCGAGTTTTTTCTATAACTCTATTGATTTTATTTGGTTTTCTATCTCCTTTCGGGCGACGGTGCCGACGTCTTGAACTTGACCTTGGGCGGTAAAACAACGATCATGCCGCGTTTTCAGGCTCTGACCGTTTGCAGAGGGGTTATTGGCGCGTCCGTCATTCATTAAGCATTGATCCCTGCTAGCGGCAGCAAAGCTCCGTCCCGGGGTGACGATGCACTTGCCCGGCGCGCGAGCGCTGTTACGAGGCCGGTAGAAGCAATTCCGTCAGGCCATCGGTTTCCAAAGAGGTTGGATCATGTCCCAGCAATCACAGCTCCCCGATGTCGATAGCGTAGAAACCCAGGAGTGGCTCGAAGCCCTGGAAGCGGTGATCGAAAATGAAGGCGTTGAGCGTGCCCATTATCTACTCGAACAGCTTATCGACAAGGCGCGTCGCTCCGGCGCCAACCTGCCCTATTCGGCCAATACGGCCTATGTGAATACGATTCCAACGCATCTTGAGGCCCACCACCCGGGTGATCAGGCCATCGAGGAGCGTCTGCGTACCTATATCCGTTGGAATGCCATGGCGATGGTGGTGAAGGCCAATCGCAAATCCGCGGAGCTGGGCGGCCATATCGCCACCTTTGCTTCGGCGGCAACGCTGTACGATGTGGGCTTCAATCATTTTTGGCATGCGCCCAGCCACGAGCATGGCGGCGACCTGATTTTCTTCCAGGGTCATGCCTCGCCCGGCGCTTATGCGCGCGCCTTTCTCGAAGGCCGCCTGACGGAAGAGCAACTGGACAATTTTCGCCAGGAGGTGGATGGCAAGGGGCTTTCGTCTTACCCGCATCCGCACCTGATGCAGGATTTCTGGCAATTTCCCACCGTGTCCATGGGACTGGGTCCCATCATGTCCATCTACCAGGCGCGCTTTATGAAGTATTTGCATCACCGCGGCTTGGCGGACACCAAAAATCGCAAGGTGTGGGCCTTTGTCGGTGACGGTGAGACTGACGAGCCGGAGACCCTCGGTGCGACGTCGCTGGCCGGGCGCGAGAATCTGGACAATCTGGTGTGGGTGGTGAATTGCAACCTGCAGCGCCTCGACGGCCCGGTGCGCGGCAACGGCAAGATCGTGCAGGAGCTGGAGGCCGGTTTTCGCGGTGCCGGCTGGAATGTCATCAAGGTGCTGTGGGGCAGCTACTGGGATCCCCTGCTGGCCATGGACAAGGATGGTTTGCTGCAGCAGCGCATGATGGAATGCGTGGACGGCGACTTCCAGAATTACAAATCGAAGGACGG
>DRKN01000158.1 GCA_011051755.1 Gammaproteobacteria bacterium | reverse complement strand
GGTGACCTCACCGCCCAGGCAACCGTAACGGAAGACATTACCGGCGCCATCGCCGATGCGATCAACTACACCATCGACCAACTGCGCCGACTGGTCTCCACCATCAATGAGACCACCGTGCAGGTGTCCTCGGCGGCGCAGGAAACGCAGGCCACCGCCATGCATCTGGCCGAGGCCAGCGACCACCAGGCCGAGCAGATCACGGCCGCCTCGGCGGCCATCAACCAGATGGCCATCTCCATCGATACCGTGTCCAGTAATGCCAACGCCTCCTCCGATGTGGCCGGCACCTCGCTGGATATCGCCAAGAAGGGCGCCACTGCGGCACAGGACACCATTCGTGGCATGGATACCATCCGCGAGCAGATTCAGGAAACCTCCAAGCGTATCAAGCGCCTGGGTGAAAGCTCGCAGGAAATCGGCGACATGGTGGAGCTGATCAATGATATTGCCGACCAGACCAACATCCTGGCCCTGAATGCCGCCATCCAGGCTGCCATGGCTGGTGAATCGGGGCGTGGTTTCGCGGTGGTTGCGGACGAAGTGCAGCGACTGGCGGAAAAATCCACCGACGCCACCCGCCAGATCGAGGCGCTGGTGAAGACCATCCAGTCCGATACCAACGAGGCCGTGGCCTCCATGGAACAGTCCACCACGCAGGTGGTGGAAGGCGCCAATCTGGCCGTCAATGCGGGTGAGGCATTGGGCGAGATCGAAACCGTGTCGAAGGAACTGGCGGAACTCACGCAATCCATTTCCGAGTCGGCAAGACAGCAGGCCATCGCCGCGTCGAGTATTTCCGAAAGCATGAACGTGATCCAGGAGGTTACCACGCAGACCTCGGCCGGCACCAACGAGACCTCCGCCTCGATCGGCAATCTGGCGGATCTCTCCAACGAGCTGCGCAAGTCCGTTGCCGGCTTCAAGCTGCCGGAATAAGTCAATGGCCGGTCAGTGTGCTATGAGTCTGTCACTGCCCGGGAGCGACTGAAGTGCTGCCAATGAAAGCCACCGTGGAGCGATTGCCAGGCCTTGACGAGCTGTTTATCAAGCCGCTGCCGGAAATGGAACCCGGGCAGTTCGAGCAATGGACGGCACTACTGAAACAGCGCACGGGCATGCGCCTGCCGGACAATCGCATGTCCTTCCTGGTGACCAATCTGGGGATGCGTATGCGTGAGCTGGGTATTGCGGATTTTCAGGCCTATTACGACTATGTGACCGCCGGTCGTGAAGGGGTGGTGGAATGGGGGCATCTGGTACACCACCTCACGGTGCACGAGACCCGTTTTCTGCGCCACGAGAATGTGTTGGCGCTGATCGTCCAGCACTGTCTGCCCGCCGCTCCGGCAGACTGTCCGGCGGAGCCCCTGAGCATCGATGTCTGGAGCGTGGGTTGCTCCACCGGCGAAGAGCCTTACAGCGTGGCAATGGCCATCGATGACCGCATGCGTCAGTTGGGCGTGCCCTATTTTCTGGGCATGATGGCGAGTGATATCAGCCGCACAGCGTTGGCCACCGGGCGTGTGGGTGCGTATAACCACGAAAAGGTGCGTGATATCGGATCGCGTTGGTTGAAACGCTATTTTACCGAAACTGACACGGGTCGGTTTCAAGTCAGCGAAGAACTGCGCAAGCGGATCTGTTTCAACCACCTGAACATTCTACAGGTGGACGATGCGCCGGTCGGCAAGATGAATATCATCCTGTGCCTGAATCTGCTGATCTACTTCGACCGCGAACAGCGCATACAGATCGCCAATACCCTGGCCGATCATTTGCAGCCCGGTGGCATGCTGATTCTGGGTGTGGGGGAGCTTCTCAACTGGGAGCACCCGCACATGAAACGTTTTCCCTATGCCAATACGCTGGCATTCCAACACCAATAGCATTGGACAAGGCGCGCAGAAAGACATGGGCGAGGAACTCGATTACACCACCCTGAAATGGGTCAAGGACGAAATTCAGGAAAGCCTGAATCAGACGCGCCAGGCCCTGGAAACCTTCGTCGAAAATCCGGGTGATGCCACCCAGATGCGTTTCTGCGCCACCTATTTGCACCAGGTCTATGGCACCCTGCAGATGGTGGAGATCTACGGTGGCGCGCTGCTGGCCGAGGAAATGGAAAAACTCGCCAATGCTTTGCTGAATGACGAGATCAAGCAGAAGGAAGATGCATACGACGTACTGATGCGCGCCATCCTGCAATTGCCGTCCTACCTCGAAGGGCTGGAGCACGGGCAAATGGATATGCCGGTGGTGCTGTTACCCCTGCTCAACGATTTGCGCGCCGCACGCGGCGAAAACCTGCTCAGTGAAAATGCCTTTTTCACACCGGATTTCAGCGTTTCCCCGCCCCAGCCCCAGTTGCCGCTGGGCAAGACCTACCCGGATATCCAGGTCTATGCACGCAAACTGCGCCCGCTGTTTCAGGTCTCCCTGCTCGGCTGGTACCGCAATCAAGATGCCATCGGCAGCCTGAAAAAACTCACCGCCGTGCTGCGTGAGTTGCAAAATGCCTCACAGACCGATGCCGCCCGCCGTCTGTGGTGGATTGCCGGTGGTGTAACCGAAGCGTTGATCGACGGCGGACTGGAAACCGGTACCTCGGTCAAGCTGCTCATGGGCCACGCCGATCTGGAGATCAAGCGACTGATCAACGATGGCGAGGCCGTATTCGAGCACACCCCGCCCACCGAACTGTTGAAGAACTGCCTCTATTATACCGGTACGGCCCAGTCCGAGGGCCCGCGCGTCAGCAGCCTGAAACAGGCCTTCCAGCTTGAGCAGCTCTTGCCCTACAGCAATAGCGCGTTGGAAGAGGCAATGGATAACCTCAAGGGATCGAGCGCCGATCTCATGGCGAGCGTCTCGACGGTGATCAAGGAAGACCTGCTGGCGGTCAAGGATCAACTGGATATCTTCGTTCGCAACAGCGAGCGTGATGTCGCCACACTGACGCCTCTGGGCGACAGCCTGCGTCGCATTGCCGATACCCTGGCGATGCTGGGACTGGGCAGCCTGCGCAGGATCATTCAGCAGCAGGCCGAGCACATCGACGCCTTTGTCGGAACCGACGAAATCCCCGACGACAGTCTGTTGATGGAAATGGCCAGTGCGCTGCTCTATGTCGAGGCCTCGCTGGAAAATCCTGATACTGCATCCGCTGGGCACGAAGCGGTGGACGTCGCGGATCCCGATGATGAAGAGGAATCGCCGGTACTGATGCCGGCCGGTGAACAGGCGCAGATCGTCAATCTGGTGATCAACGAATCCCGCGAGCTGCTTACCGATATCAAGGAAGGCCTCAACACCTTCGCCGTGGACAGCCGTTCTTTTGAAGCCATCGAAGACGTGCCGGCCAAGCTGGCGCAGATCAAGGGCGCCCTGGCGGTACTGAACTTCCAGCGGGCCGCCGAGCTGCTGGACGCGGCCGTCAAATACGTGCGTGACGACGTGCTGGGGCGGCGGCAGGTGCCGAACTCCCTCGCCCTGGACGCCCTGGCCGACGTCATCACCAGTATCGAATATTACCTTGAGGCCATTGAAGAGGCCCGCGCTCACCCGGAAACCATTCTTGCGGTGGCCGAACTCAGTGTCGAAGAGCTGGGTTATCCCCTGTCCCCGGCGCAGGGAGCCGGCGCCACCCTGCCGGGAAAGTCCGGCGCTGACAGCGAGGCACAGGCCGCATTACTTGATTTCGATGCCCAGTTTGACGTCGGTTTGAGCGAAGACAGCGAGGACAGCGAGGACAGCGAGGACAGCGAAGACAGCGAAGACAGCGAGGCCAAGAGCGCACAACCCCTGCGACAGGATGCTGAAGCCGAACCCGCCGCCGTCAGCGACGACGCAGTAGTAACAGCATCGAGCGTGGAAAGCGCAATCGATGAGGCGCCCCCGGCAATGGAAGCCGAAAGCAGCGATGAGGAATTCGCTGACGACATCGAAGCCGATGTCGACGAAGAGATCCTCGAAATCTTTCTCGAAGAGGCGGACGAGGTTCTGGGCACCATGACCGATTGTCTGCACGCCTGGCGGGCAGATCCCGAAGACCACAAACCTCTGGAAACCCTGCGACGCTCCTATCACACTCTGAAGGGGAGTGGCCGTCTTGCCGGCGCGATGGTGACCGGTGAATATGCCTGGGCTTTTGAAAGTATGCTCAACCGGGTGATGGAAGGCAAGCTCGAGCCTACACCGGTTCTGTTCCGGCTGCTGGCGTTGTCGGAGCCGGCGTTGCATGGTCTGCTGGCTCATCTCAAGGGGGAGGCCGAAAAACGCCCACGGGTGAAACACCTGATGGCGCTGGCCAACACCCTGAGCGAGGGTGGCGAGGTGTCCCTGGCCGAACTGCCGGGCGCGGTGGCCGAGGCTCCGGCGGCGCCACGTGCCACCTCCGAAGAGGCAACAGACGAACCTGAAGTGGCGCTTGAGCCTGAAGCCACGGAAGAATATCTGCCAGGGCCATTTACGGCGGACGAATCACCTTTCGAGGCGCCTTTGCCTGCTGAAGAGCCTTTGCCCGCTGAAGGGTTCGTAGAGGACGAAGAGCTTAGCGCCCGCGAAGAACCGGCCGAGATTGACGGATTGTTGGTGGGGATGGAGCCCTCAGCGAGTGTAAAGCCCTCAGCAGAAATAGAGTCCCCAGTGAGTGCAGAGCTTTCCACAGAAGAGCCGGAGACGACATCGCACGAATTAGAAGCGCCCTCTGCCGCTGAAGAAGAATCTTTTACCGAGGGGTTTTTCGCCGAGGCTGAAACCGTCTTCGATAGCGACAGCGCTGGAACTCCCGTCGACGAAACAGCAGCACCCGGGGTCACACCCGAACCCTCGCAAAGCGAAAAGCCGGCCTTCGATCCGGTGCTGGCCGACGTCTTTCGCAGGGAAGCGCAAACCCACCTTGAGGCCCTGCGGGAATTCATCACCGATCACAGCGCTATCGGTCCCTTTCCGGTGACCGAGAATTTACACCGTGTCCTGCACACTCTGCACGGCAGTGCGCGGATGGCCAATGTGCCTTCCATTGCCGTGCTCAGTGAGCCCATGGATCGCTGTGTCCGTACCCTGTTGGAGCGGGACATTCCCTTCGATCACGCCGGCCTTGCGGCACTGGAGAAGTTCACCGACAGGCTGAGCGAGGCACTGGCCGTTTTCGATCTGCCCAATCCTCCGCAACAGGACAATGTCGAGCTGCTGGCGCACATTGCACAGATGCACGAGCAGGCGCTGGCAATGTCTGTCGCGAAGGCGGGGCCTGTGGTGGCTGCAAAGCCCATATGGACACCGTCGGTTACGGAGCACCGTGAAGAGGATCAGGAACTACTGGAAGTGTTCCTCGATGAGGCCGCCGAAATTCTCACGGCCAGCGATAGACTCCTGTTGCGTTGGCCCTCCGACCTGAACGACCCTGAATTGCTGCATGAATTACAGCGTGCCCTGCATACACTCAAGGGCAGTGCGCGACTGGCGAATATTCAACCCATCGGCGATCTCACCCATGAAATGGAGGCGTTACTGGAAGGGATTACCGAAACCCACCGTGAAGTCGCCGCCGATTTACCGCCACTGATCCAGGACTGCATCGACTGGCTGCAACAGGCGGTGGAGCAGATACGCCGCGGTGAAGCGCTGGCGCCGGCTGACGAATGTCTGGCGCATCTGGCCGAGTGGCTGGTGGAGGCGGAGTTTGCTGAATCAGAAGGTGAATTCGCTGGGGAGGCTGTAGCACAGACGGATATCAGCGGGCCTGAGGCAGGGCCGGTTGAGGCCGGCGCAGAACCCCATGAAGAAGAACAGATCGAGTTGGCACCCATGTTTACCGCAGCATCGGTTGTGGAGACAAGCACGACGGCTGACGCGGATTACGATATCGAACTGCTGGAAATCTTCCTCGAAGAGGCGGAGGAAATCCAGGAATCGGTAGAAAAGATCCTCGATCAGTGGAGTCAGGATTACCAGAGCCTTGAGCACGTGGCCGAGTTGCAACGCGCCTTGCACACCCTCAAGGGGGGGGCGCGCATGGCCAATGTTACCGCCATTGGTGACCTGGCCCATGTGGTCGAGTCCCTGCTCGAGCGCATGGCCGATGGCCTGATCACCCCTGAAGAACACTTCCCTGCCCTCCTGCAGAGCTGTCACGACTGGCTCAGCGAAGGCCTGGAGCTGGCCCGGCAACTGCACGCAGTGCCACCGGCCAAACAGCTGGTGACGCAGATCGAAGCCGCGATTCGTGGTGAGGCGCAAGCGACGGAGGAAGAAACGCCCACAGTGGCCGGGCCCACCTCAACAGTGGCTGGGCCCACCTCAATAGAGACGGCTGTCGGGGAAATTCCTGGCGATGTGTCACTGGTCGGCGACGAAATTGAAGAGATTGCCGCGCTTGACCTACAGATGGGGCTCGCGGACAAGGCAGCGCCAGTGGCCGCTGAGGAGCAGGTGCGGGTGCGTGCCGAGCTACTCAATGATCTGGTGAATTTTTCCGGTGAGATCAATATTTACAGTGCCCGAATCGGCCAGCAGCTGACCGCCTGGCGTTTCAATCTGACGGAACTGGATCAGACCGTGAGCCGTTTGCGTGAGCAGCTGCGCAAGTTCGAGATCGAAACCGAAACGCAGATCATGTATCGCCATGATACCGGCGGTGATACCCATGCCGAGGATTTCGATCCGTTGGAACTGGATCGTTTTTCCACCATGCAGCAGCTGTCACGCGGCATGGTCGAGAGTCTCGGCGATCTGACCAGTATTCAGGGTCTGCTGGAGGAGTTATCCGGCGACACCGATACCCTGCTGTTGCAGCAGCAACGTGTCACCAGCGAACTGCAGGAAGGCCTAATGCATACCCGCATGGTGGCCTTCTCCAGCATTTTGCCACGCCTGCGTCGCATCGTGCGGCAGACGGCGGGGGAAACGGACAAACAAGTGAAACTGAAAGTCAGCGGGGCCGAGGGTGAGCTGGATCGCAGTCAGCTGAACCGTCTGGTGCCGGCGCTGGAGCACATCTTGCGCAATGCTGTCGATCATGGCATCGAGCCGCAGGCGGAACGCGAGGCCGCCGGCAAGCCGGCCACCGGTACTATCCACATCGACCTCGACCACCAAGGCTCGGAGGTGGTGCTGAAGGTGAATGATGATGGTCGGGGCCTCGATATCACCGCCCTGCGCGAAAAAGCCATTGAAAAGGGCCGCTTGCTGCCCGATGCCGACCTCAGCGACCGTGAGTTGATGACCTTTATCCTTGAATCCGGTTTTTCCACCGCCAAGGAGGTCACGCAGATATCCGGCCGTGGCGTGGGCATGGATGTGGTGAATACCGAAATCAAGCAGCTCGGCGGCACCCTGCATATCGATACCGAGCACGGCAAGGGTTCCAGTTTCCTGATCCGCTTGCCGCTCACGGTGCTGGTCAACCAGGCACTGATGGTGCAGGTCAGTGAAGCAACCTATGCCATACAGCTGCCCAATGTGGAGCATGTGATCCGCATCGGCCACAACGAACTGGCGCCGCTGGTGACGGGCGTGGAGAGTCACTTTGGCTATGCCGGCAACCGGTACCAGTACCTGAGCCTGGGCAAGGCACTGGCCGGCGTGCCGCCGGTTCTGCCGGACACCAAGCAACGCATTCCCCTGCTGCTGCTGCGCAGCGGTGATCACCGCGTGGCGCTGCAAGTGGACGCCCTGCTGGGCCGGCAGGAGATCGTTATCAAGTCCGTGGGGCCACAGCTGAGTACCGTGAATGTGCTTTCCGGGGCAACGATTCTACCCGATGGCGAAGTGGCGTTGATCCTCGATGTCGGCAATTTGGTGCGCTCGATCCTGGCCCAGCAGCACGGCGCGGCCGAGCCGCTGCTGCCCATGGCCAGCGAGGAAGAACCGGTCGAGGAGCAGCGTCTGAGCGTGATGGTGGTGGATGATTCCATCACCGTGCGCAAGGTCACGGAGCGCCTGTTGTCGCGCCACGATTTTGAGGTCATTACCGCCAAGGACGGTGTCGATGCACTGACCGTGATGCTGGAGCAGGTTCCCGACATCATGCTGCTGGATGTGGAAATGCCACGTATGGACGGCTATGAACTAGCGACGACCATGCGTAATGACGAGCGTCTGCGGCAGATACCGATTATCATGATCACCTCGCGAACCGGCGAAAAACATCGTCAACGGGCCATGAAAATCGGCGTCAACGAATACATGGGCAAGCCCTATCAGGAGGCCGAGCTGATCGACAATATCCGCACGCTGGTGGGCGCAACGGCCTGATTTGCCACGACAACAAATGGCCACCGTGACAGATGCACTGCCCGTCCGTGTCGTGATACTCGCCGCCAGCGATGCGCATGTTGCGCACCTGCGGGCATTGCTGAAAATGGTCGGGTTGAGGGTGGTAGACAGCGGTGGTCTGGATACGGCTTCGCTGCAGGCCGTGGAAAACGTGTCGGCGGACGTGTTGCTGGTGGACTTAAGCGAGGAAATCGAGTCAGAGATCGAACTCATCGACGGTTTGCTGGAACACAGCACACTGCCGATCCTGTTTAACGACAGTAGCCCCAGTGGCGGCCGTGCCAACGGCCAGTGGGCGAAGCGTCTGGCGCTAAAACTGATCGACATGGTGCGTGCGGCCTCGCCACCACCCGTGCCGAAGGTGGCCGAGACGTCTGTAGCGTGCGCCGATATGGCCACCTCGTCACGCGAAGTTTTCCGCCCCACCGGTGCGGCGGAGAACGTCTGGGTACTGGGCGCCTCGTTGGGTGGCCCGCAGGCGGTGCGGGACTTCCTGGCCACGGTGGATGCCGACCTGCCGGTCGCCTTCGTGCTGGCCCAGCACATCGGCGTCAACCATGTGCAGCTGCTGGCGGAGCAGCTCAACCGGGTCAGTACATTCCGCGTGCTGCCGGCCAAACTGGGTCATGTGCTGCGCCACGGTGAGGTGATTCTTTCCCCGGCGGATCGCCATTTGCAGCTGACCGAAGACGGTTATGTGGCGTTGACGGCGATGCCTGCTGATGCGATCTACTCGCCCAGTATCGACCATGTGATGGCCGCCGTGGCCAAGCGTTACGGTAACCGGGTGGGCGCTATCGTCTTCAGTGGCATGGGTGACGACGGGGCTGAAGGCTGTCTGGCGGTAGCCCGCCAGGGCGGCATCGTGTGGGCGCAAGACGTGAAGAGCTGTGTCATCAGCAGCATGCCGGATCAGGCGCGCAAGACCCATACGGTGACCTACAGCGCCAGTCCACAGGCCATTGCGCGGCGCCTGTGCGAATACTTTCGCAGCAATCATTCATAACCGTAAATAGCAATCAACGAGAGGACACCCCCCATGTCAGAGGCGGACACCCTGCCCGGTACCACGGTTCGCAGTCAGCTGATTCCCCTGGCGGACATGTGCCTGCTGCTGCCCACCACCTGCATTGCGGAGATCGTCGACTGGCGGGACGCGGAGGCCGTGGACGATGCGCCGGCGTGGTGGCTGGGGATATTGGAATGGCGCGGCCTGCGTATTCCATTGCTGTCCTTCGAGGCCGCTAACGGCCGGCCGCCCGGCGAGGTTTCACGTCACGGGCGTATCGCCGTACTGAATGGTATCGGCGGTGATCCCGGGCTGCCTTTCTATGCCCTGCAACTGCAAGGCATTCCGCGCCTGATCCTGGTGGATCAGGCCGGCATCGATACAATTGCCGAGGCGGAAGAATCGCTACCGCTGGTGCTGGAATACGTCACGCTGCAAGGACAGGATGTGTTGATCCCGGATCAGGACAAACTGGAAGCCCTGCTCAAATCCGCCGGCGCCACGGTATCGAAACAGGATGAACCGTCGCCGGGTACCATGGCCCCGTAGTGGAATATGCGTCAACCGCGAGCCATTAATTTGAATCTGACCCCTATTCCGCCTATTCCGCTGGTGCTGGAATACGTTACGCTGCAAGCCCCGTAGGGTGGGCAGGTTTTTCATGCCCACGTGCCTGGGTTTCGCAAGCTCATCTCATCAGGCTACGCTTCTGTGCAATCCCGCGTGGCGATGTCGATACCCTCTCGCGCCACTCGCACCAGTTGGTGAATCTGTTCCTCCGTGATCACGTAGGGCGGCATGAAATAGATCACGTTGCCCAGCGGCCGCAGCAGCATCCCTTCTTTCAAGGCATGTTTATAGACACGCAGGCCGCGCCGCTCGCGCCAGTCGTAAGGCGCTCTTGACGCCTTGTCGCGCACCATCTCGATGGCCAGGATCATGCCCCGTTGACGCACCTCGGCAACGTGCGGGTGGTCGACCAGATCGGCCGTGGCATCCGCCATCACTTGCGCCAGTCGGCGGTTATTACCCAACACATCGTCCTCGGCGAAGATATCCAGCGTGGCCAGCCCCGCCGCGCAGCCCAGGGGGTTGCCGGTGTAACTGTGTGAATGGAGGAAGGCGCGCAGGGTGTCGTAGTCCGCGTAGAAGGCGTCGTAGATGTCGTCGGTCGTCATCACCACGGCCAGCGGCAGATAACCACCGGTGAGGCCTTTCGACAGGCACATGAAGTCGGGGCGGATGTCGGCTTGCTCGCAGGCGAACAGGGTACCGGTGCGACCAAAACCGACCGCGATCTCGTCGGCGATGAGATGCACTCCGTGACGGTCGCAGGCCTCGCGTAACAATTGCAGGTAAACCGGGTCGTACATGCGCATGTTGCCGGCGCACTGTACCAGTGGTTCGACGATCACTGCGCAGGCCTCGTCGGCATGACGGGTCAGGGTGGCTTCCATTTCCGCGAACTGGCGACGCGAGTAATCGGCGCAGCTCTCGCCCGCTTCGCGCGCATAGCAGTCGGGCGAGGCCACGCTGATCACCGGCATCAGCAGTGGCTGATAGGTCTCTTTGTAGAGTGCCACGTCGCCCACCGCCAGGGCGCCCAGGGTCTCGCCATGATAGCTGTTGGTCAGGGAAATGAATTTGGTCTTTTGCGTCTGCCCTCGATTGCGCCAGTAGTGGAAACTCATCTTCAACGCCACCTCCACCGCCGCCGAGCCGTTGTCGGCGAAGAAGACGCGGGTCAGCCCGGCGGGGGTGATGTCCACCAGCCGCTCGGCCAGCTCGATGGCCGGTGCGTGGCCGAAACCCGCCAGCAGCGCGTGCTCCAGTTCGCCCAGTTGGGTGGTGATGCGGGCGTTGATACGCGGGTTGGCGTGACCGAAGATGTTGACCCACCACGAACTGATGGCATCCAGGTAACGTCGGCCGTCGAAGTCCTCCAGCCATACCCCTTTGCCACGGCGGATGGGGATCAGCGGCAGTTGCTCGTGATCCTTCATCTGCGTACAGGGGTGCCATAGCACCGACAGGTCGCGCCGTATCCAGTCCTGATTTGTCATGCAGACTCCCGGTAGAAAATTTCTGCAACGATACACCATTGCTGCCGCTTGTGTGAGATGAGCCAAAAAATCGGCGCAAAAAAAACGGCCTTAGGGGGGAAGGCCGTTAACAGCCACTTATTGGAGCGGGCTGGGGTGTGGGAGGTTGTGATGTTTAGTTTTAGACGTTGTTTGATTGATAGTCAAGTTAAACGCTTGGTTATTCTTGCTACACATTGCCATAGCGCAGGCCGTCGCCGAGCCAACGGCGGATCAGCGCAGCGATCTGGCCCGGATGCGCGCGCAATAGGTGTTCAGCGCATTGGCTAACGGCGGGGATCAGGGCCTGGTCACGTTGCAGGTCGGCGATGCGCAGTTCGAGCAGGCCGGTCTGCCGGGTGCCCAGTAATTCACCGGGGCCGCGCAGCTCGAGATCTTTGCGCGCCACCTCGAAGCCGTCATTGGTTTCACGCAGGGTGGCGAGACGCTGCCGCGCAGTTTTCGACAGCGGTGGTTTGTAGAGCAGCACACAACTGCTCTTTGCACTGCCACGCCCCACCCGGCCGCGCAGTTGGTGCAACTGGGAGAGGCCGAGACGTTCGGCGTTTTCGATGATCATCAGGCTGGCGTTGGGCACGTCCACACCGACCTCGATGACGGTGGTGGCCACCAGCAGGTCGATGTCATTGGCCTTGAAATGGGCCATCACGGCCTTTTTCTCCGCTGCCTTCAGACGGCCATGGACAAGGCCGACGCGCAGGTCGGGCAAGGCCGCGCGCAGGATCTCGGCGGTATCCTGCGCGGTTTCGCATTGCAGGGTCTCGGACTCCTCGATCAGGGTGCAGACCCAGTAGGCCTGGCGACCCTCGCGGCAGGCGGCGTGCACGCGGGTGACGACGGCATCGCGCCGGTCGTCGGCGATGACCACGGTGTGAACCGGGTTGCGTCCCGGCGGCAGTTCGTCGATCACCGAGACGTCGAGATCGGCATAGGCGGTCTGCGCCAGGGTGCGCGGGATGGGGGTGGCGGTCATGATCAGTTGGTGCGGGTAACGGCCGTCACGGGCACCTTTTTCGCGCAGGGCGAGGCGCTGGTGCACGCCGAAGCGATGTTGCTCGTCGATGATCACCAGCCCCAGATTATGGAATTCGACGCCCGCCTGAAACAGTGCCTGGGTGCCGACGGTGAGTCGCGCGCCGCCATCGCCGATGGCGGCCAGGGCCTGTTCGCGAACCTTGCCCTTGCGCTTGCCGGACAGCCAGTACGGTGTTATATCCAGCGGCTCCAGCCACTGTGCAAAGGTGTGCCGGTGTTGTTCGGCCAGCAGTTCGGTGGGCGCCATGATGGCGACCTGAAAGCCGGCCTCCAACACCTGCAAGGCGGCGAGAGCAGCAACCACGGTCTTGCCGCAGCCGACATCGCCCTGCACCAAGCGCTGCATGGGCCGGGGGCGGGCGAGGTCGTGGCCGATGTCATTCAGTACACGCTGCTGGGCGTCCGTGAGCCGGAAACCGAGATTGTCGAGAAAGGGCTGCTGCAGTGTGCGTGTGGCGTGCAGCGGTGGGGCGGCGTGCCGATCCTGACGTTCACGCAGCTGGCGCAGGCTGAGCTGATGGGCGAGCAATTCCTCGAAGGCTAGCCGTTGCTGGGCGGGGTGGGCCCCTTCTTCCAGCTCATGCAGGGAGGCATCAGCCGGTGGCCGGTGCACGTAAAGTATCGCCTCATACAGGGTGGGCATCTGCCGTTGCGCCAGCAGTTCGGCGGGCAGCAATTCCGGCAGACAGCCGGTGAGCAGCGCAGGATCGTCCAGCAACTGGTCGATGAGCTTGCGCAGGGTCTGCTGACGCAGCCCCTCGGTGGTGGGATAGACGGGCGTCAGGGTTTTCTCCTGCGGGCCGTCGGTCTCGATGAGGCGGTATTCCGGGTGCACCATCTCCAGACCACTGGGGCCGGCGCGGACTTCGCCAAAACATTGTACCCGGCAACCGCGGGCGAGACCGGCCCGCTGCGCGGCGCTGAAGTAAAAAAAACGCAGGGTGATGGCGCCGCTGCCATCGGCGATACGCGATAACAACATGCGGCGACGACCGGACTTGATGTCGGTGAGCTGTACTTCGCCACGGATAGTGACCTCGTTGCCGGAACGCAGACTGCCGATGGGCATGATACGGGTGCGATCCTGATAACGCAGGGGGAGGTGGAAAAGCAGATCCTGCAGCGTATGCAGGCCAAGACGGGCGAGACGCCGGGCCATGTCGGGGCCTGCACCTTTGAGCTGAGTCAGGGGTGCGACAGCAAGGGTGGTGGGGGCTGGGGTCACGCGCGATTCAGGCCGGCAATGGGTGTGCGGCAATTTTACAGGCTAGCGGATCGGGCACAATACCGGGCGATGTAACGGGTTTCGTGTGTCAGCGGCGCAGGCTGGCGTAATAAGCGGAAAGATCGGCGATATCGGCGTCGCTGAGTTCTTTGGCGAGGCGGTTCATGCTGGGATCCTTGCGCAGGCCGGAGCGAAACTCGCGTAGGGATTTGACCAGGTAGAGTTCGGTCTGTCCGGCAATATTAGGATAGTCGGGCGTGCTGCTGATACCCTGCTTGCCATGGCAGGCAATACAGGCGCCGCTCTTTGCCTTGCCAGCCTGGATATTGCCGGCCGCCAGGGCGACCGTAGCCAGACCGCAGCTCAGGATTGCAGTAGAGACTGTCAACGATCTCTTCATTTCAACGCTACTCCCTGCTAAATTTTGCTGTCTATCGAGTTTTGTCTGAACCGCAGTTAAAAATTCTTTGATTATAACGAAGGAAATATGTCTGGCAACCGAAGACCTGCTTTTCTGCACAAGCTTTCGCGGAAAGGCGGTGTTGCCGGACTCAGGAAACCCGGCCATTATTCTCGATCAATTCCGCTGGCAGGCGATAAAACCACATCTGGTATATGGATGCCGCCCACATGAAAGCGAAGGCGGCGCCCATGAAGGCGCCACTGATCATCACCACCCAGGCGAAAGGCGGGTATACTTTGGTGAGGTACCAGGAGCCGATATCCAACAGGATGGCGGCAAAGGGTGTGATCAGCATGAGACACTTGACCCACTGAGGCTGGATGTATGCGTGACAGAAGATCGAGCCGACAATAAAAAAGATAAAGGTGATGCCGAACAGATGAATGTGGGATACGCGCACCAGGGTAAAAATATCCATGCCGGTATCGGCCTCGGCCACCTTACTGATACCCTGGAAGCCGGTGAGATCAGGGATGTGCGGGTTGGAGCCGTTGTGGCAAATAAGACAGCGGCGCTCGATGATGCCCTCCACGCCCGAAGATGTGAAGTCAGCCTCTGCCGCACCACGCCGTACCCAGGCAATGATCGCATGGTTTTCCTCGGCGGGTAGCATGTTGGCCATGGGGCCCTTGAGGGAAGATTCAAGTTTGGTGTCCGACTTGCTGCCGCTGTAGGCGATAACGAGGTCGTCGACGGAAAGGCCGGGATCACCGTCTCGTCCGGCATGGGACTCAAAGATATAAATCATGGCGAACAGGTAGCCTGTGCCGAGGACAACCAGGGTGCCACTGAACAATAACCGCATGCCGATGGGTAACATCTGGAAATGGCTACAGTGTTCTTTTGCGAACATGTCTATGGTCTCCCGGGGGTGAATTTTTTACGCGGCTGTTTGGCGGACGGCGCCAAAATGGATCAGGATGATCTATCAGGATGATCTATATTGATGCGACGTTAATATTTTGCTTTGCTTGGCTAATGAGGGGTTTCGTGTCCGGTGGTTCATCGAGTCAGTAAGAATAAGCTTGATGAACCCCCAGCATATGAGTATAACCTGATACATTTACTACGGTATGAAATATTTCACTGGCGCAGAAAAGAATCTTATTATGCGTACATAAAGTTTGTCAGTTTCAGGCGTTATCATCAGGACTATAATTTTTTTGCAAAAAAACGGAGAATGAAATGACCAAGGTAAGCAAGGCTGCATTGATCCGCGTGGCCGCAGTCGTGGGTGTTGTCGTGCTGGCAGGCTGCAGCAAGGAACCGGAGGAATTGCCGGTGAGTTTTAGCAAAGATGTGATGCCCGTGTTGCAGAAGCATTGCAGCGAATGCCATCTGCCGGGCGGTGCGGGCGAAGTGGCCAGTGGCCTGGATTTAAGCACTTATGAGGGCACCATGAAGGGCACCAAGTTCGGCGCCATCGTGCGTCCCGGGGATAGTACCTCCAGCACCCTTTCCGTTCTGATCGAGGGCCGCGCTGACCCATCCATCAATATGCCGCATGGTGATCGTCCGCCGCTCAGCAAGGATGAGACGGGCATTATCGCCAAGTGGATCAACCAGGGCGCCAAGAACAACTGATGATTACCCCGGTCATCTGATCGCCGTGTTCAGCCGTCCAGTTCCATGATGGCGTCCATTTCCACCTGGGCGCCCTTGGGCAGGGCGGCGACACCGACCGCAGCGCGTGCCGGGTAGGGTTGTTGAAAGTAGCTGGCCATCACGTCGTTGACCTGTGCGAAGTGTGACAGGTCGATGAGGTAGACGTTGAGCTTGGCGATATCGGCCAGGCTGCCGCCGGCCGCTTCTGCGACGGCCTGCAGGTTGTCGAATACACGGCGGATCTGCGCCACCATATCGCCCTCGACCAACGCCATGGTGTCCGGCTGTAGTGGAATTTGCCCCGACAGGTACACGGTGTTGCCGGTTTTGACGGCCTGCGAATAGGTGCCGATGGCAGCGGGCGCCTTGTCGGTCTGGATAATTTCTCGTTTGCTCATGCAGGTCTCCTCTTTCACTGTCTTTTTACGGTTTTTTCGCGGCATTATTTTGAGCGGGCGATACGCGCGACGCTGTCAATGGCGCGGACACGCCGAATGATCTGCGCCAGATGCACGCGATCCCGTACACTGATGGTAAAGATCATGGATGAATACAAGCCATCGCGTTCGTCGATGGAGACATTTTCGATATTAGAGCCCTGCTCGGCAATCACCGAGGCCACGGTGGCCAGTACGCCACGCTGATTGGCCGTGTCGACACGGACATCCACCGAAAATGTATTCTTTATGTCCCGCTCCCACTGCACATCGATCCAGCGCTCCGGGTTATTGCGGAATTCGCGCACATTCTTGCAGCTGCGGGTGTGGATGACGATGCCGCGGCCGACACTGACAAAACCAAGGATGGAGTCACCGGGGATGGGGCGACAGCACCGGGCGTAGGTCACCACCGAACCTTCAGTGCCACGAATGGCCAGTGGGCGCACGGTGGTGCGGGTCGCCTGCCCGGTTTTCAGCCAGCTGGGCGTGTACCGACTGAGCATGCCTTTTTTGCTTTTCCGGGGGCGTACTGATATCCCTTCACGGTGGCTGATGATATCCGCCAGCTGGCGGGCCACCAAGGCGGCGACGCGCTTGCCCAGACTGATGTCTTCCAGCAGGTCGTCCAGGGTCTTGAGCTTGAGCTGCTTGAATAGTGTATTCAAGGCTTCCTCGGGAATCTCCTGTATTTCCAAAGACAGCGCCGCCAGGGCCTTGCCCAGCATGCGCTTGCCGAGTTCCAGCGCCTCTTCACGCTTCAGTTGCTTGAGATAGTGATGAATGTTGGAGCGCGCCTTGCCGGTGATGACGAAGTCCAGCCACACGGGATTGGGCCGGGCGCCGGGGGCGGTGATGATTTCGACCGTCTGGCCGTTGCTGAGCGTGCTGCGCAGAGGCGCGAGGTGGCGATCAATCTTGGCGGCGACGCAGGTGTTGCCCAGGTCGGTATGGATGGCGTAGGCCAGGTCGACCACCGTGGCGTCGCGCAGGATGTTGAGGATGTCGCCATCGGGCGTGAAGATGTAGACCTCATCCGGGAACAGGTCGATCTTGACGTTCTCGAGAAATTCCTGTGAGTTACCGGCATATTTCTGCATTTCCAGCAGGCCTTTGAGCCATTCGCTGGCATGGCTCGGGGTGGCCGAGCCGGTCTTGTACATCCAGTGTGCGGCGATGCCGGCCTGTGCTACGCGTTCCATGTCCTTGGTGCGAATCTGCACCTCGATGGGGCCGCCATAGGGGCCGAACAGCACCGTGTGCAGTGATTGATAGCCGTTGGCCTTGGGAATGGCGATGTAGTCCTTGAAGCGTCCGGGCATCGGCTTGTAGATGTTGTGCACAACGCCCAGTACGCGATAACAGGTGTCCACCTTGTCGACGACGATGCGGAAACCGTACACGTCCGAGACATCATCAAAGCTGAGCCCCTTGTTGCGCATCTTGTCATAGATACTGTAGAGGTGTTTTTCGCGTCCCTCCACGGGGGCCTCGATGCCTTCCTGACGCAGGCGTTCCTCGAGTGACAGGCGAATTTTTTCAACCACTTCCTTGCGGTTACCGCGCATCTTTTTGAGTGCATTTTGCAGCACTCGGTAGCGCATCGGGTAGTGGGCGCGAAAACCGAGGTCTTCCAGTTCCAGGCTGATATTCTGCATGCCCAGGCGCTTGGCGATCGGTGCGTAAATTTCCAGAGTTTCGCGGGCGATGCGGCGTTGCTTGTCGGCGCGCATGACACCCAGGGTGCGCATATTGTGCAGACGGTCGGCCAGCTTGATGAGAATGATACGGATGTCCTTCACCATGGCGAGGATCATCTTGCGGAAGTTTTCCGCCTGCGCCTCGGCCTTGCTGCCGAACTTGACCTGGGTCAGCTTGGTGACGCCATCGACCAGCTCGGCAACCTCTTCGCCGAATTCGCGGGTAATCCGATCCTTGCTGACGCTGGTGTCTTCGATGACATCGTGCAGGATGGCGGCGATGAGGGTGTTGGCATCCATACGCATCTCGGCCAGAATCTTGGCCACGGCGAGCGGATGGTAGATGTAAGGTTCGCCAGACATGCGCGTCTGACCGTCGTGGGCCTCGGCGCCAAACAGATAGGCCCGGTAGATTTCCTTGACCTGGTTAGTTTCGAGGTAAGCTTCGAGAAGCTTGCACAGGTCGTGGATCAAAAACACCGGCCCCCCCGGGATAGGCGGTTTACGTGTTGCTCCGCCACGGTAATGTTGACGGAGTACTGGGGGTTACAGAGACGCCTGCACCTCTTCTTCGCTGACGATGGATTCCTGCGCATGTTCCTGCGCGGCCACTTCGTCGAGAATCTTTTTGGTAATCAGGCCTTCACTGATCTCGCGCAGGGCGACGACGGTCGGCTTGTCGTTTTCCCAACCGACCAGCGGCTCTTTGCCGGCAGCCAGCTGGCGGGCGCGCTTGCTGGCCAGCAGAACCAGCTCAAAGCGGTTGTCGACGTTGTCCAGACAGTCTTCAATGGTGACTCGTGCCATCGTGTAGCTCCTAGGGATTGCGTAGCCGCGTAAGTCTACAAAAAATGCTTGGGGGATGCCAGCCCTAGCCTGGCCTAACAGCATTTTTCGCTAACGCGCCCCGACTTTCCACTCGGGATTTTCCCGTTGATTTCGACACCCCCTAGCTATTCGAAGCGATTGGCGAAAATGCTGGCGCGCGTGCCATCAGACTGATGCCATACCGCCAGACCATTACCTTCGGCGCTTAGGGCGATTTGGGGCGTGCGGGCATACCACCCATTTTCCTCGATCAGTTCCGCGATGCCCCAGCCACTACCGATCACATAGCGGTTGGCCCAAATGTCGTTACGTGTGCCGTCAGACTGAGGCCACACCACCAGGGCATTACCTGTGGCATCCAGGGCAATTTGAGGGGGAAGAGCACTCCCCATACCGGTCTCGATCAGTTCCGCGTCGCCCCAACCACTACCGGCTACATAGCGATTGGCCCAAACGTTGATGCGTGTGCCGTCGGACTGAGCCCACACCGCCAGGGCATTACCTTCGGCATCCAGGGCAATTTGGGGAAGATAAGCATCCCCCTTGTTATCCGTCTCGATCAGTTCCGCGTTGCCCCAACCACTACCGGCCACATAGTAATTGGCCCAGATGTCGCTGCGCGTACCGTCATCCTGATACCACACCGCCAGGGCGTTGCCTCTGTCGTCTATGGCAATTCGGGGCCGAAGAGCATCCTCCTCATTATCCGTCTCGATCAGCTTTGCCGCGCCCCAGCCAATGCCGGCCACATAACGATTGGTCCAAATTTTGGTGCTCGTGTCGTCAGACTGTTGCCATACCACCAGGGCATTACCATTGGCATCCAGGGCGATTTGGGGGAAGCGAGCACTACCATTACTATTACCATTCCCAATCAGCTCTGCGCTGCGCCAGCCAATGCCGGCTATATAGCGATTGGCCCAAATGTCGGCGCGCGCGCCGTCTTGCTGATACCACACCGCCAGGGCATTGCCATTGGCATTCACGGTGATTTGGGGGTAATAAGCGAATCCCGTCCCAAAATTATTGGTCTCGATGAGTTCTGCTGTGCCCCAGCCGATGTCGACCACATAACGATTGGCCCAAACGTTGTTACGTGTACCGTCACTCTGGGTCCACACTGCCAAGGCATTGCCATTGGCATCCATGGCGATTTGGGGTAAACCGGTAATTCCCGGACTACCCGTATTCGTCTCGATCAGTTCCGCGTTGCCCCAGCCACTGCCGGCCACATAGCGGTTGGCCCAAACGTTGTTGCGTGTGCCGTCACTCTGGAACCACACGGCCAAGGCATTGCCATTGGCATCCATGGCGATTTGGGGGTCAATAGCATCCCCCGCATTATCAGTCTCAATAAGCACCGCCCCCCGCCAGCGAGGCCCTATCATGCCGGCCACGGTAATGGCAAAGGCCATCGGTACACTGTCATTGGATCCGTCATTGGCGATCACGTCCACGCGATACACGTTGTCGCCATTGGCATCCAGGGGGTTGAGGAAGTCCGGGGGGTTGGCAAAGGCCAGGTTGGCGCCGGTCAGGCTGAAAAAGGCGCTGTCTTCGCCACCGCTGATGCGGTAGGTAAAGGCATTGCTGTCGGCATCGCTGACCGTAATGGCGGTGACGGCAGTCGTCTGCTCCGGCACGGAGAGGGTGGCGGCGTTGGTGATCTGCGGTATCACGTCATTGGTGTTTTTCACCGTAATGGTAAAGACCGCTGCCGCACTGTCGTTGACCCCGTCGTTGGCGGTCACGCTGACGTTATAGACATTATCGGCGCCACTGTCCTGCGGGGCCTCAAAGTCGGGCGCGGCGATGAAGCGCAGGTTGTTCCCGGTCAGACTGAATAACGCACTGTCTGTGCCGCTCAGCGTGTAGCTAAACGCCGAGCTGTCGGTATCCGTGACCGTTATTGTTGTGACGGCGGTGGTGTTTTCGTCGATGTCAGGGATGATGTCCGTGTTGGTGATCATGGGGGCTTCATCATTTACGTTGGTGATCGCGATAACGAAGGCTGCCGCGGCGCTGTTGTTATCCCCGTCATTGGCGGTCACGCTGACGTTGTAGACATTATCGGCGCCACTGTCCTGCGGGGCCTCAAAATCGGGCGCGGTGGCGAAGCTCAGCGTGTTTCCCTCCATGCGGAACAGCGCACTGTCTGCGCCACTCAGGGTGTAGGTAAAGGCGGTGCTATCGCTATCCGTGACCGTGATGGCGATCACCGCGGTGGTGTTTTCCGCCATGCTGGGACTGAGATCGGTGTTGGTGATAATGGGCGCCGAGTCATTGGTATCGGTCACGGTAATGACAAAGGCCTTGGCCACACTGTCGTTGTTGCCGTCGTTGGCGGTCACGCTGATGTTGTAGACATTATCGGCGCCACTGTCCTGCGGGGCCTCAAAATCGGGCGCGACGATGAATCGCAGGGTGTTTCCACTCATGCTGAACAGCGCACTGTCCACACCGCTGAGTGCATGGGTGAACGTGCTGCTGTCGCTATCCGTGACGGTGATGGCGGTGACGGTGGTGGTGTTTTCAGCAATGCTCGGGGCGAGGTTGGTGTTGGTGATTACGGGCGCCGAGTCATTGGTATCGGTCACGGTAATGACAAAGGCCTTGGCCGCACTGTCGTTGTTGCCGTCGTTGGCGGTCACGCTGACGTTGTAGACATTGTCGGCGCCACTGTCCTGCGGGGCCTCAAAATCGGGCGCGGTGGCGAAGTTCAGCGTGTTTCCCTCCATGCGGAACAGCGC
>DRKN01000157.1 GCA_011051755.1 Gammaproteobacteria bacterium | reverse complement strand
GCCTCGTTGATGGCGTTCATCAAGGCCTTCAAATCCGTGTGGCCGCTGAGGATCAGGCGCATGGCCTCGGGTTGTAATGCCTTGATCTCGGTGAGCAGCTGCACGCCATCCATACCGGGCATGCGGTAATCCGAGAGGAACAGGTAAAGGGGGGCGCCCGGGCACGCTTGAGAGCATCCTCAGGGGCGTGGTAGGTCTCAACCTCCCAGTCAAACGGGCGTCCCAGCATGCGCATGAGGGCGTGCAGGATGTTTTTTTTCGTCGTCCACGATCATGATACGGTACATGTGGATTTTCCTTTTGTAAGTTCTTTTGCGGGTCATGCAGAATGGCTGGCGGTGTCTGTAACGTAGATGTCGAAATCGGTGTGGGTGGACTTCTCCAGTCGGGCGATGCGCGCGATGAGGCCTTCGCTGAGGCGGTGTCCCCGGGCCAGCAACAGCACGTTGTCGTGCATCAGCAGATCCTGGGCCAGCACCATGCCTTCGCGCAGGCCGTTGGACTTGACGCAGTGTGCGCCGGGGTGCTGTGCCGGGTTCTCTGTGTGTCCCAGTTGCTCGCAGAAGACGCGCACCACGCGGGCGTCATACTGCGCGTTCTGGTGACTGAGGAGAAAGTCGCGTGCCTCGCGCCTGCTGAAACGCTTGCGTGCCAGCAGGCCCCACTGCATGTCGTGGAAATCGCCCACCACCTTGAGGATGCGCGCGCCCAGCGGGATATCTGCGTTGTGCAGATGGTCGGGAAAACCCGTGCCATCGACGTGCTCGTGCTGATGGCGGATTAGCCGTGTTGCCGCCTGCAGGGGCTCCAGAGCCATCAGCAGACCCTCGCCGAGCAGTGGATGCCGGGTGAAGGTCTCACGCTCAGTCTCGTCCAAATCGCTGAAGGGCCGGGTCAGCAGTTTGTCTTTCAGACAGAGCTTGCCCAGATTGCGCAGCAGGGCGGCATAGTGCAGCTGTTGGCGCTCGGCCGCGTCCATGCCCATGGCTTCCGCCAGTTGCCCGGCCTGTTCCGCGATCAGCCGTGGCTGTTTGTTGTCCGTGTGTTCGCGCATGGCGATCAGATGAGAAAATACCTCTACCGTGCCGCGGTAGCTCTGATCCAGATTGTCATTGGCCAGCGCCAAAAAACTCACGGTCTGTTGCAGCTCGCTGGTGCGGGCGGTGACCTTGTCTTCCAGACGGGTGTTGAGGTCCCGTAGTTCGCGGTTTTGTTTCTGGGTCAGTAATACCAGGCGCAAGCGCTCCTGTTCCAGGGCCCGCTGTTCCAGCCCGCGCTGCACCGTGAGCAGAATGTCGTTATCTTCCCAGGGTTTGCTAATGTAATGGTAAATACGCCCCTTGTTGACGGCCTCGATGGTGGAGGTGATATCGGCGTAGCCGGTGAGCAGAACGCGCACCGTGCCCGGCCAGCGCTGGTTGACCTGCTGCAGAAAGGCGGCGCCATCCATCTCTGGCATGCGCATGTCGGAGATCACCAGATCGATACGGTTTTCTTCCAGGCAGGCCAGCCCCGCTGCACCGCTCCCGGCGGTGTGGATGCGATAGCCCCGGGGGCGAAACAGGCGCTTGAGGGCGCTGAGAATATTGGCCTCGTCGTCGACGAACAGCAGGTTCATCGCGGCTTCGGTCTGTGTGGATTCGGTGGTGTCTGCGGTCATGCCGCTTCCTCGGTTTGGTGTGTAGGTTGGGGTGAGCGGGGCGAACCCCAACAATACGGGGCTGGACAAACACGGCTATTGGGGTGTATTCCTCAACCTACGGATCAGGGGCTGTCAAAATGATTGTTGCCCCCCCTAACTCGCTGCCTTCTGTTTGGGTTGGCGCAGCGGCAGCCACACCCGGAAGGTGCTGCCGCGGCCCGGCTCGCTGTCTACACTGATCTTGCCGTGATGTTTCTGCACGATGCTGTAGGACAGTGACAATCCCAGGCCGGTGCCGGTGCCGACGGGTTTGGTGGTAAAAAAAGGATCGAAGATCTTTTTCTGGATCTCGGCGTCCATGCCCTTGCCGGTATCGCTGACCTCCACCCAGGCGCCATCGCCCTCGGTGCCGGTGCGTACCGTGATGGTGCCGCGTTCCTCAATGGCGTGGGCGGCGTTCACCAGCAGATTCATGAACACCTGATTGATCTGACTGGCGAGACATTCCACCTCGGGCAGATCGCCATATTTTTTTACCACCTCGGCCTTGTATTTGATTTCGTTGTTGACGATGTTGAGCGTGCTGTCCAGGCCGTGGGCCAGATCCGCCCACTGCCACTCGGCCTCGTCCACATGGGAGAAATCCTTGAGATCCTGCACGATGCCCTTGACCCGTGAGATGCCTTCGCGGGATTCGCTCACTAAATCACGCACGTCCTCTTTGAGATACTCCAGATCCAGTTCTTGCTTTAGCGTCTGCACGGCTTGCAAGGTTTCTTTATCGCTGACCAGTGTTTCCAGTCGCGCGTAGCCTTCAAGCATCTGGAAAAGATTATCGATGTACTTTTGCAGGGTGCCCAGGTTGGAATAGACATACCCTACCGGGTTGTTGATTTCGTGGGCCACGCCGGCGGCGAGCTGGCCGATCGAAGCCAGCTTTTCCGATTGCAGCAGTTGTTGGTGGGACGCCTGTAACTCACGGTGTGCCTGCTTCAGTTTGTCATGAGCACGCAATTTTTCCTGTTCGGCGCTGTGCAGGCGTGTGGCGGTCTGTACCGCATGGCATAAGGTTTCGCCACTGAGTTCGTTTTTAGAAAGGTAGTCGGCAGCTCCGGCGCGCAGTAGTTCCACGATGAGTCGTTCGTCGCGCTGGCCGGTCAGCATCACTACCGGGGTGCTGATGTTCGCCGCACGGGTATCGCGCAACAGCGATAGACCGTCGCCATCGGGCAGCAGGTAATCTAACAGGGCACAATCGAAGTTTCCATGCCGCAATGCTTCGAGGGCCGTGGCGGCGCCGTCGGCCTCGGTGATCTCCACCTCCAACCCTGATTTTTCCAGCGCCCGGCGCACCGCCATGCGATCCACGTCGTCATCATCCACAATCAAAATTTTCAGTTCATTGGCCATAACAATTCAGATGCAAGATAAACGACAAAGATGAAAGTGAAAAAATAGCCCTTTTATCTTTTTTCTTTCCTCTTTGCTCTGCTTTTCTAAGATAATTCGATCAATGACCAGAATACGTCCAGGGCCTTGACCGCTGCCATGAATTTACCCGGTTCCACCGGTTTGAGGATGTAACCGGCCACATTCATGTCGTAGGCGGCCACGCGATCCTTTTCCTCGTCGGAGGTGGTGAGCACGAATACGCTGATGGCACGCAATTCGGGATCGGTGCGCAGTTCCGTGAGGAATTCGATGCCGTTCATCTTCGGCATATTGATGTCCAGCAGGATGATCTTTGGTGCGGGGGTCAGTTTTTCCCGGCCGTCCAAGCCGCGCAGCATGGCCAAAGCCTCCAGGCCATTGCCTGCCACATGCACGGGGTTGGTGATGTGGTTTTTCTTGAAGGCGCGCTGAATGTTCATGACATCCACCTCGTCGTCTTCTACCAGCAATATGGAAATTTTATTGTCCTGCACGGTTCCTGGCTCCTTGGTTCGCGGCGGGGTGCCACGGCCGTCAGTTGTTAGTCGTTTTCGGCACGCTAAAGCGAAAAGTTGAGCCCTTGCCTTCGGCCGATTCCAGAATGATTTCGCCACCCTGAATGTCGACGATTTTTTTGACGATGGACAGCCCCACGCCGGTGCTTTCCACTTTGTCACGGGCGTTGAGAGTCTGGAATAGGCCAAATATTTTTTCATGATATTCGGGGGCAATGCCCGGGCCGTCGTCATGCACGCTGAACTCATAAAATTCGCCATCCACTTCTCGTACATTCACCTTCACACGACCTTGCTCGGGCTGGTGGTGGTACTTGATGGCATTGGATAGCAGGTTGGCAAACACCTGCGACAGGGGGATACGGGCGGTCTCGAATACCGGCATGTCGGGGGCGATGTCGATAACAAAACCTTCCGGCACCGCCAGCCCGGCGATGATTTCCAGCAGTAGTTCGTTGACATCGACGGATTCGATCTCGTTGTCGATACGCCCGATGCGCGAATATTGCAGGATGCCGTTGATGAGACCTTCCAGGCGCTGCACCCGGCCGCGCAGCAGGGCCATCTGCTTGCGGACGTCGTCGGTCATGGTTTCTTCCAGATCCTCTTCGATCCACTGCGAGAGGTTGGCGATAGCGCGTAGTGGGGCCTTGAGGTCGTGGGAGGCGATGTAGGCGAACTGATCCAGTTCCTTATTGCTGTGCTCCAGCGCCTCGGCCTTGGCCTGCGTTTCGCGCTGCATGTGCTCCATCACCGCCAGGGCCTGTTTCTGCTCGGAGATGTCCGTGTGGGAACCGGTTATGCGCACGGGATGGCCGTTATCGTCGTGCAGCGTCATGCCACGACAGCGAATCCAGGTGTAACTGTCGTGACTGTTTTTGAGCCGGTATTCGACGCTGAAGGCATCGGTTTCTCCGGCCATGCAGGTTGTCCAGCTGTCTAGCGCCATGCCCAGGTCATCCGGGTGGATCAGTGCTTGCAGGGTGGCAAAATTGTTGGCCAGCTCGTCCTCCTGATAGTCGAGCATGGTTTTCCAGCGTGGTGAAAAATAGATCTGATCCGTGCTCAGGTTCCAGTCCCAGATGCCGTCCTTGGTGCCACGGGTCACCAGCTCGAAGCGTTCCTTGCTGGCGCGTAACTCGGCTTCAGCCTGCTTGCGCCGGGTAATGTCGCGCAGGATACCGATAAACAAACGCTTTCCATCAGCCTGCCGCATTTCACCGACCGCCAGCTCCATGGGAAAGGTTGTGCCATCGCGGTGTTGGGCGAGCACTTCCCGCGGCTCCATGCCAATGATGTGACCCTCACCCGTTTCGAGATAACGCTGTAGGTAGGTATCATGCTCGCCGTGCTGGGGTTCGGGCATCAGGCAGTTGACTTTATGGCCAATGACCTCGTTTGCGGCATAGCCGAACATGCGTTCTGCCGCGAGGTTGAAGCTGTCGACGATGCCACTACTGTCAATGGTAATGATGCCGTCAGCGGCACTCTCGACAATGGTTTGTACTTTTTGCTTACTCTCGGTCAGTGCGGTGACGGTTTGTTGCAGTTTCCGCCACAGGCGCTGGCGTGCCGCCTGGTGGCGTAGAAACAGGAGATAAATGGCCAGGGTAACGGCCAGGATCAGCAGCGTACTGATTCCCAGCAGAGTTTGCTCGTGGCGCACTTCTTTCCGGCGCTCCAGAAGCAGGCGGTTCAGCTCATTTTCGGCGCTGTCAAACAGGTGAAAAATACTGTCCAGTGCGGTTGTGCCGGCGGTGAAATATGTGCTGCTGTCGCCCCTTGGGGTGGCAAATTTCAGTAGCTCTTGATGCATGAGTATCAGGAATTTGCTGGTGTCATTCATGCTCTTGTCTAACACCGGCATCAATCGTGTCTTGACGGACGGATGGCGTTCAAACAACAAGGTCATGTTACGGCCCAGCCTATCCATCGATGTGCTGATGGACTGTCTCGTGGCCCTCATTTTCAATCGTTCCTGGTTGCTGATACGGCCGCGCGCGACGATGCCGGCGCCCAATCCCCGTGCCTGCCCGATGTCTTCAATTTGCTGGGGCAGGTGGATAATCGTTTCCGTCAAATAGCGGCTGTCCAGGTTGCTGTTTAACATCAGTTGGAAGGTGTCAGCCGTACCCTGGATAGTAGAGAGCAGTTCATTGATCAGCCCGGTATGGGCATCGAAGTTCTCGTTGGCATCCATCTTCAGATTTTGCTGCCATAGTGTTCGCCATTCATCCTGCCAGGCCGCCCCGATCTCATTGGCCTGGGGAACGTCGCCAAGAGTACTGCGCAGCGTGGTGATTTCCCGTGCGGTTTCATCGATATGGGGGGCTAGTTCGGCCAGTTGTGGCCCAAACTCGCTAGTGCCATTGAGGTAGGCGTTTGTCATGCCACGGTGCTGCTGGACTTGCTCCAGGAGTGTGCGCACGGCCTTGATGTAGGCGACACCGACCTGTTGTTGGGCGATGAGGCGGGCCTCGCTATTGAACGCATTGTTGAGCAGGTGGATGACACCCAGAAATGGCACCACCAGGACAAGTAACAAGAGGGTTAGTCCTAGCTTGTTGAAGTTTGTGTTGCGGTTGATGATCATCAGTGTGGCCACTAGTGGTCTGTCAACAGGCTGGAAGCGTTGTTGAGGGTTTCGATTTCCCCCAGGGTGAGTTGGCGATTCGCAGGATGCGCGCCGCCAGGGCCTGGTCTTCACCCACCACGGTCATGAGGCTGGCCATGGTCAGATCCTCACGTCCGAGCAGTTCCAGTAGCCGGGTGACGACCACCGACAGTGAGGGCAACTGGCGGATTTCCTGATCGAGGTTGTGCAGATTCAGTTGTGGCATGGTGTGGGTTTCATTTTCAATCACTCCAGTCCTGCCAACCGGTAGTCCAGCAGCAGGGCTTTCAGTTCCCGCATGGTCGGCTCTTGTTCCACCTGCCGGAAGCGTTGATCCAGTTGCGCCTGCACCGTCGCGCGCTGCGCCGCGACCTGTTGCGGATCCAGTTCCTGCGTGCCCCACACCACTAGGCCGCGGATGCCGCGGCGCCGCAGACCGGCCAGCCTGCGCTCAGTGAGCGCTGTGCCGGTGGTCATCAGGGGATGGCCGGCTAAGTCCAGCAGATCCTGGGCCAGGGTCATACCGGGCTCGGCCTGTTCCCGTTGAATGTGTTGTTTGTCTTTCATGCGGTGTTCCTGTTTTTAGTCCGTAGAGTGGGCACCGTCCACCATGTCCGATGATAAAGGCCATTGAATAGTGGTGGGCAGTGCCTATATGTCTGCATACCTGAACCCCCGGATTCAGGTGAACAGTGAGCTGTTTTACCCAGTCCCCACCCCCTTGGCCTGCGAGCCCGGTATGCGCAGGATCTCCCCGGCCGGGCTGAGGTCTTTAGCGACCTTGCTGCGGGCGTCGTGCAGCAGGCGATGCATACTTTCACGGCGGGCGGCCTCGGTGATTTCCCGAGTGGTGGCTCCGGCGGCGACTTGTTGGCGTAAGGTCTTCCTGAACCCTCGGATTCAGGGCTGTGTCAGCACCACGAGGGTGCCTTGGGACTGGGTGTCCTGGCCCATGCGCCCGCAGTGCACATCCACCGCGGTCTCGCCCAGGGGGATGTCGCGGGCGTCGGCCGGCTGATCGGTGGCATGCCGGAACAGTGCGCAGATGGCCGGGGACAGTAGCGTCCCGGCGGCCTGGTCCAGCAGATTCTGGCCGCTGCGGCTCAGTAGGGCGTGGGCTTGGCGGTTGGCGAGCACAATGATGCCGTCGTCGTCGATGCCCAGCACGCCGGCGGGCAGGTGTTCTAGCACCTCCTGAGAGATGGCCAGCACCCGCTGGTTGAGCAGTACCTGGCGGGTCTTCTCTTCCACGCGCCGCTCCAGTTCCTCGTTGCTGGCCTGCAGTTCCCGGGTCAGGCGCTCATTCTCACGCCCCAGCTCGCAGTGACGGAAGGCCTCTTCCACGTTGGCGCGCAGCAGCTCGTCTTCCCAGGGTTTAGTGAGGAATTTGTACACTGCGCCCTCATTGATGGCGCCGGTGACAGTCTGGAGATCAGTGTAGCCGGAGAGGATCATGCGCACGGTGTCGGGGTATCGTTCCCGCACCTGGGAGAGGAAGTCGATGCCGGTCATGGAGGGCATGCGCTGGTCGGAGAGGATAACCCCCACCTCGGGGTGCTTGGCCAGCAGCGTCAAGCCTTCGCCACCACCGCTGGCGCGCAGAATCCGGTAGCCGTCACCGCGCAGCACCCGGGTGAGGGCACGGAGGATGTTTTCTTCGTCGTCGACCAGTAGCAGGGTGCGTTGTGGGTTCACGTCTGTGTCCCCTGTTCTGATGCATGTTTCGGGTCTTCAGTCCCGGCCCGTGCCAGCACCTCGGTGGCCTGCGTGACGGGCAACGGGCGGTCGATGAGGTAACCCTGGATCTGGTCACAGTGTAGTTTGCGCAACAGTTTCAGTTGACCTCGGGTCTCCACTCCTTCGGCGATCACCGTCAGCCCCAGGGCGTGGGCCATGGTGATGATGCTGGTGACGATCTCCCGATCCTGGGGGTTGCAGGTGATGTCGCGCACGAAGCTCTGATCGATCTTGAGACTGTCGGCGGGAAATTGTTTGAGGTAACTCAGGGAGGAATAGCCGGTGCCGAAGTCGTCGATGGCGATGGTGACGCCCCGTTCCCGCAGGCGCCGCAGGGTATTGATGGAGCGTTCGATGTCGTCCATCAGCACACCCTCGGTGATCTCCACCTCCAGGCCGCCGGCGGGCAGGGCGGTGTTGCGCAGGGCCTGTTCCACCAGGACGGCGGGGTCGGCGTTACGGAACTGATGGGCAGAGAAATTTACCGCCACTCGCACCGGCGTCAGGCCTTGCTCGCGCCAGGTCTGGTTCTGGCGGCAGGCGGCGTGCAGAATCCATTCTCCCACCGGGCTGATGAGGCCTGTCTCCTCCAGCAGAGCGATGAACTTGCCTGGCGGCACCAGTCCCAGCTCCGGATGCTGCCAACGCACCAGCACTTCGAAGCCGATCAAGCGCTCGTCGTGCAGGGCGATCTGGGGCTGGAAGTGGAGCAGGAATTCCTCGCGCTCCAGGGCGCGGCGCAGTTGGGCCTCCAGGGCCAAGTGTTCCACTGCGCCAGCGCTCATGTCGGCGTTGTAGAACTGGTGTTTGTTCTTGCCCTGTTCCTTGGCCCAGTACATGGCGCTGTCGGCGTTTTTCATCAGGATATCGGGGCGGTCGCCGTCGCTGGGGAACAGGCTGATGCCGATGCTGGCGGTGACCGCCAGTTCGTGGCCCTCTACCGCCAGCGGCTGGCTGAGGCTGTGGAGAATCTTGCGCGCAACCTGTTCGATGTCGTCCAGCTGTTGGATGCGCGGCAGCAGCACGGTGAATTCGTCGCCGCCCATGCGCGCCACGCTGTCCTCATCGCGGGTACATTGGGCCAGGCGTTGGGACATGCCCCGCAACAGTTGGTCACCCACGGCGTGGCCAAGGCTGTCGTTGATGTTCTTGAAGCGGTCCAGGTCGATGAACATTACGGCCAGCTTCTCGTTGGCACGCCGCGCCTGGGCCAAGGCCTGTTCCAGGCGATCATTGAACAACAGCCGGTTGGGCAGGCCGGTGAGGGCGTCGTGGTAGGCCTGGTGGCGGATGCGTTCCTCGTTGCGTTTCTGTTCGCTGATGTCGTTGAACAAGGCCACGTACTGGCCAGGCCGGCCCCCGGCGATGGTAATGGCGGTGAGCACCATCCATTGGGGATAAATCTCACCGTTTTTGCGCCGGTTCCAGATCTCGCCCTGCCACTGGCCGCTGTCGTCCAGGCTCTGCCACATTTGCTGATAAAACTCGGCATCGTGGCGCCCGGATCGCATCAGCCGCGGGGTATTACCGATGGCCTCCGCGGCGGAGTAGCCGGTGATGAGGCTGAAGGCAGGATTGACCGACTGGATGACGCCGTTGGCATCGGTGATCATGATGCCCTCCAGGGTGCTCTCGAAGATGCGTGTGAGCTGCTCGTTTCTCCAGTTCAGTTCCGAATGCTGGAAGGCTTCGCGCACGTTGGCGCGCATGAGCCCGTTGTCCCAGGGTTTGGTGAAGAATTTATAGATGGCGCCATCGTTAATGGCGCCGGTGACGGCCTTGAAGTCGGCATAGGCGCTCAATACGATGCGCACGGTGTCGGGCCAGCGTTCGCGTACTTGGCTGAGGAATTCCACGCCGGTCATGTCGGGCATGCGCTGGTCGGAGATGATGACGTTGACGTTGTGTTGATCCAGTAGCGTCAGGCCCTCGGCGCCGCTGTTGGCGCTGAGGATCTGGTAGCCGCCCGGGTACAGCAGGCGTTTGAGTGCTCTGGTCACGTTGGGTTCGTCGTCGACCAGTAGCAGGGTTCGTTCCATGAGGTGTTTGTCCTGTTTTACCTGTCCTGCAAATTGCTAAAAGCTAGTGTCGGTTGTCCACGGGAAAACTTTATTTCTTCAGGCCTTGTAAGGCCCGGAAAAAGTGCAAATTTAACCGGTAGGATGGCCGAAAGACTGTGTGTGCTGGACGTAAGAGGGTGCCTCAGGTTTTCACTCGCCGCCCGGCTGCTGCGATAGAATGGGCGAATCAAACCTTGGCGAGGAAGATGTGATGCAGAGAAACTCCACTGCGGTGAGCGCGGTTGTTTGGGCGGACAATGAATTGCAGTTGCTGGATCAGCGTGTGTTGCCGCAGGCGGTCACGTATTTGAGCTGTGGCGATCTCGGCGCGGTGGCCGATGCTATTCGTGACATGGTGGTGCGCGGCGCGCCGGCGATCGGTATCACCGCGGCCTATGGCATTGTGCTGGCGGCACGGGCGCGTTTCGCACAGTCGCCGGATGGCTGGAAACCGGCCATCGAGGTGGATCTGCAAACCCTGGCGGCATCGCGTCCCACGGCGGTGAACCTGTTCTGGGCCATTGAGCACATGCGTGAGGTGATCGCGGACACCGATGGGAATCCCGAGTCCACGTTGCTGGCGGCGGCAAAGCGTATCCACGCCGACGATATCGCCGCCAACCGGCACATGGGCGAGTTGGGTGCGGCCCTTATCGAAGCACCCTGTGCCATCCTTACCCACTGCAACGCCGGGGCCCTGGCTACCGGCGGCTACGGCACGGCCCTGGGCGTGGTGCGCGCCGGTTTCGCGGCCGGCAAGATTACGCACGTCTATGCCGATGAGACCCGCCCATGGATGCAGGGCGCGCGGCTTACGGCCTGGGAAATGGTGCAGGAGGGTATTTCCGTCACCCTGCAGGCCGAGGGCGCGGCGGCACATTTGATGAAGCAGGGCGGGGTGGGCTGGGTGATCGTCGGCTCCGACCGCATCGCCGCCAACGGTGATGTGGTCAACAAGATCGGCACCTACGGTCTGGCGGTGCTGGCGCGTTATCACGGGGTGAAATTCATGGTGGTGGCGCCAGCCTCCACGGTGGACATGGGCGTCGCCTGTGGTGACGACGTTACCATTGAGCAGCGCTCGCCCGATGAGGTGCTGTGTCTGGCCGGCCGGCGTATCGCGGCACAGGGCGCTGCGGCCTGGAATCCCGCCTTCGATGTGACTCCGGCCAGGCTGGTTGATGCCATCGTCACCGAGCGGGGTGTAGTGCAGGCGCCGGATGCCGAAAAAATGGCGGCCATGATGAAAAATATCTGATGTTGCGTGGGTTGCTACAAACGACTTGCCGAATTTGAACTTGCGGGTTTCACTATTGGTCTCTGCGAACGGATGGTTATTGGTTTTGGCCGTAGTGAGTAGCGGGAGTCCGCAAAAAAATTGCAGACGACCAAAAATACCCCTTTCTTGTGTAGCTACATTTTCGTAACTGCAATCACCCCGTGAGGTTTGCGTGGGACGAAAATAAAAACAAGACTAACCGCGCCAGACACGGTGTGAGCTTTGAAGCAGCTCAATGCGTGTTTGATGATCGACATGCCATCAGTGTGCAGGATCGGCATGAGTGTGGGGGGGAACGCTGGCAGACCCTGGGCTTAGTGGGCGGGGTGGTCGTGCTTCTGGTTGCCCACACATACCGCGAGCAGGGCAATGTCGGGGTAATCCACATGATTTCCGCCCGCAAAGCGACCAAACGAGAGAGGCAAAGATATGAGCAAGCCAGATAAGAAACAGCGTGAGGAAGTCGCCCGCCTGACCAAGCAGCCAGATAGCGAGATTGATACATCCGACATCCCGGAGGTCACTGACTGGGCCGGTGCTGAGATGGGTAAATTTTATCGACCTATGAAGAAGCAGGTCACCTTACGGCTTGACGCTGACATGCTGGAATGGTTTCGCGAGCAGGGCGGTAGGTATCAGACTCGTATCAATCAAGCTTTACGTGAATACATGGATAGCCATCGAAAGGCCCGTTGAGAAGAGGGCTTGAGTTGCGGGCTCAACCTCTGTTGGGTTCTGGCAATAGTTAATCGTGCTTTATGACCCAAATATTTCTCTGGACAACCCCCAAACCGGTTGTTTTTTTATGCGAGTGTCGCTGTGTGCCGTTCTCAGCGCCGTTTTTAGGGTGCTTCCGGTGGGTGCCGTGGGGGGCTTGGGTGTGGTAGTATCGACCGATTAACGTGCGGCTACTGCATTCGCCAGGCAAACCGCCGGAAAGTGCTGAAAGCCGCCGCCCAAAACAACCCACAACACACTGGATCCTATGGTCGATTTCGCCAAAGAAACCCTCCCGGTCAACATCGAGGAGGAAATGAAGCAGTCCTATCTGGACTATGCCATGAGTGTCATCGTCGGCCGTGCCCTGCCAGACGTGCGCGACGGCCTCAAGCCTGTGCATCGCCGCGTGCTCTATGCCATGAGCGAATTGGGCAACGACTGGAACAAGGCCTACAAGAAATCCGCCCGCGTGGTGGGTGATGTGATCGGTAAATATCATCCGCACGGTGATTCGGCGGTGTACGACACCATCGTGCGCATGGCGCAGCCCTTTTCGTTGCGCTACATGCTGGTGGACGGGCAGGGCAACTTCGGTTCGGTGGATGGCGATTCCGCCGCCGCCATGCGTTATACCGAAGTGCGTATGGCCAAGATCGCCCACGAGCTGTTGGCCGACCTCGACAAGGAAACGGTGGATTTCGTCCCTAACTACGATGAATCCGAGCATGAACCCGCCGTGTTTCCGGCCAAGATCCCCAACCTGCTGATCAACGGTTCCTCCGGCATTGCCGTGGGTATGGCCACCAATATCCCGCCGCACAATATTACCGAGGTGATCAACGCCACCCTCGCACTGATCGATGATGCCAGCCTGGATATTACGGCCTTGCTCGAATACGTCCCCGGCCCGGATTTCCCCACCGCCGGCTTCATCAATGGTGTGCGCGGTATTCACGAGGCTTACCGTACCGGCCGCGGCCGCTGCCTGATGCGCGCGCGCAGTGAAATCGAAACCGACGACAACGGCCGCCAGCGCATCGTCGTCACCGAGCTGCCGTATCAGGTCAACAAGGCCCGCCTGGTGGAAAAAATCGCCGAGTTGGTGAAAGACAAAAAGATCGAGGGCATTTCTGAACTGCGCGACGAGTCCGACAAGGACGGTATGCGTATGGTGGTCGAGCTGAAGCGCGGTGAAGTGGCCGAGGTGCTGCTCAATAATCTGTTCCAGCAGACCCAGATGCAGACCGTGTTCGGTATCAATATGGTGGCGTTGGTGGATGGTCAGCCGCGCCTGCTCAATCTCAAGCAGATCCTGCAGGCCTTTATCGATCACCGCCGCACCGTGGTTACCCGCCGCACCATCTACGACCTGCGCAAGGCGCGCGAAAAGGCCCACATCCGCGAGGGTCTGGCGGTGGCGCTGGCCAACATCGATCCCATTATTGCCCTCATCAAGGCCGCGCCCAACCCGGCGGCGGCCAAGGAAGGGCTGATGGCCACCGGCTGGCAGCCGGGTGTGGTGGTGCAGATGCTGGAACGTGCAGGCGCCGAGTCTTCGCGCCCGGACGGGTTGGACAAGGCCTTCGGTTTCATCGATGGCAGCTATCACCTTTCCGATGCTCAGGCGCAAGCCATTCTCGAGATGCGCCTGCACCGCCTGACCGGGCTGGAACAGGACAAGATCCTCGGCGAATATGAGGAGTTGCTGGCGACCATTTTCGAGCTGCTGGAGATCCTCGGCAGTGTCGAACGCTTGATGGAGGTGATCCGCGAGGAACTGCAGGCCATGAAGGAACGGTACGGTGACGAGCGCCGCACCGAGATCCTCGAAACCCATCTCGATCTCAGTCTCGAAGACCTGATCACCGAAGAAGACGTGGTGGTGACCCTCTCCCACGAAGGTTACGCCAAGGCCCAGCCGCTGGCCGATTATCGCGCCCAGCGTCGCGGTGGCCGCGGCAAGTCCGCCACGGCCATGAAGGAAGAGGATTTCGTCGATCAGCTGTTCATCGCCAGCACCCACGATACCATCCTGTGTTTTTCCAGCGCCGGCAAGGTGTACTGGAAAAAGGTCTATGAATTGCCGCAGGCCGGGCGTGGCGCGCGCGGCAAGCCGATTGTCAATCTGTTGCCACTGGACGAGGATGAGCGCATTACCGCAGTACTGCCGATCCGCGAGTACGAGGCCGACAAGAATATCTTTTTTGCGACCGCCAATGGCACGGTGAAAAAGACCTCGCTACAGGACTTTTCACGCCCGCGCAGCAACGGCATCATCGCCATCGATCTGCGTGAAGGTGATCAACTGGTGGGCGTGGACATCACCGACGGCGAGCGTGATGTCATGCTGTTTACCAGCGCCGGCAAGGTCATCCGCTTCAATGAAAACAATGTGCGCGCCATGGGCCGTACCGCTTGCGGTGTGCGTGGCGTGAAGCTGGCGGCGGATGTGCGGGTGATCTCGCTGATCATCGCCAGCGAAGGCTGTGTACTCACGGCCACCGAAAATGGTTATGGCAAACGCACCGCCGTGGATCAGTATCCGGCCCATGGCCGCGGTGGGCAGGGTGTGCTTTCCATTCAGAGCAACGAGCGCAATGGCGCGGTGGTGGGCGCCGTGCTGGTGCAGGACGACGACGAGATCATGCTGATCACCAACCGTGGCACCCTGGTGCGCACCCGTGTCGCCGAGGTCTCCGTGCTGGGCCGCAACACCCAGGGCGTGAAGCTCATCAACCTGACCAAGGGCGAAAAACTGGTGGGTATGCAGCGCATCGTCGAACAGGATGACGATGAAGAGAACCCGAATGAAGAGAGCCGGAATGAAGAAACCGAATAGACGTACCGTCCCGTAGGAGCGGGCCATGCCCGCGATAATTGCCAAAATTTGTCACGGAGTCACAGAGATTACTCGCAGGGTTTTCTCCGTGCTCGCGGTGACTTCGTGGCGAGAAATTTTTTCGCGGGCATGGCCCGCTCCTACGGCCAGATTTGAAGTATTGAAAAACAACAGGGGTATCCATGAGTCGCGTATTTAACTTCAGTGCCGGCCCCGCCGCACTGCCACAGGACGTTTTGGAAAAGGCCCGGGTCGAGATGCTGGACTGGCGCGGTTCGGGTATGTCGGTGATGGAAATGAGTCATCGCGGCAAGGAATTCATGTCCATTGCGGAACAGGCCGAGGCCGATCTGCGCGAGATCATGGCGATTCCCGGCAACTACAAGGCGTTGTTTTTGCAGGGCGGCGCCTCCAGTCAGTTCGCCATGGTGCCACTGAATTTGCTGGGCGGTTCTTTGTCGGACAAGCGTGGCGAAGCCGATTATTACCGCACCGGTTCCTGGTCGAAGAAGGCCATCGCTGAAGCGAAGCGTTACGGCACGGTGAATATGGTGGCCGCTAGCGAGAGCAATGGCAAGTTCACCAGCGTGCCCGCCGAGGATGCCGTGGCGCACGGCAACGATGCCGCCTATGTGCACTACACCCCCAATGAAACCATCGAAGGTGTGGAGTTTCCCTATATTCCCGATACCGGCAACATACCGTTAGTCGCAGATATGTCGTCGACTATCCTTTCGCGTCCCATCGATGTGTCGAAGTTCGGCATTATCTATGCCGGTGCGCAGAAGAACATCGGCCCCGCCGGGCTCACCGTGGTTATTATTCGCGAGGATCTGATCGGCAATGCCAGGGACGGTACGCCCGCCATGTTCGATTACAAGACCCACGCCGATAGCGATTCCATGTACAACACGCCGCCCACCTATGGCTGGTATCTGGCCGGGCTGGTGTTCGACTGGATCAAGCAGAAAGGTGGCCTCACAGCCATGGCCGAGATCAACCAGCGCAAGGCCGGCAAGCTATATGCTGCCATCGACGCATCCGGCTTTTATAGTAACCCGGTGGATCCCGCCTGCCGCTCGTGGATGAATGTTCCCTTCACCCTGGCCGATGCCGGACTGGACGCCACTTTTCTCAGCGAGGCCAAGGAAGCCGGCCTGGTCACCCTCAAGGGGCATCGTTCCGTGGGCGGCATGCGTGCCAGTATCTACAACGCCATGCCGGAAGAAGGCGTGGATGCATTGATCGCCTTTATGGCCGATTTCGAAAAACGTAACGGTTGACTGAAAGAACCGTAGGGTGGGCATTGCCCACCAGCGGGGGAACCCGGACTGTCATGATGGACAGTGTCCACCCTACGGAACTGTGGCGATAATTAGGATGGGTACCGATGTATAAAATTCTCACGCTGAACAATATCTCCGTTGCCGGTCTGGAACGCCTGCCACGCGACCAGTACGAAATCGCCTCCGAGATCCAGCATCCGGACGCCATCCTGCTGCGCTCCTTCAAGATGCATGACATGGCGATCCCTCCCGCGCTGAAGGCCGTGGGCCGCGCTGGCGCCGGGGTCAACAATATTCCCGTCGACAAAATGAGCGCCATGGGCATTCCGGTGTTCAATGCCCCTGGCGCCAATGCCAATGCGGTGAAGGAACTGGTGCTGACCGGCATGCTGCTGGCGGCGCGCAACATCTGTCCGGCCTGGGATTTCGCCCGCAATCTGCAAGGTGACGACGCGAGCATCGGCAGGCAGGTCGAGGCGGGTAAAAAGAACTTCGGTGGTTTCGAACTGCCCGGCCGTACCCTCGGCGTCATCGGTCTTGGCGCTATCGGCCGGCAGGTGGCCAACGCCGCCGTGTCGCTGGGCATGAACGTCATCGGCTTCGATCCCGGCATCACGGTGGAGGGCGCGTGGGAATTGTCGTCCAATGTGAAAAAGGCGACCAGCGTGGACGACCTGCTGGCCAATGTGGATTTCGTGACCTTTCACGTGCCGTTGGTCGATGCCACCAAAAACATGATCAATGCCGAGCGGCTGAAGATCATGCAAGACAAGGTGGTGATTCTCAATTTCGCCCGCGGCGGTATTGTTGACGATGAGGCCGTGTCGCTCGCCATCGAGGCCGGCAAGGTCTATGCCTATGTGTGTGACTTTCCCAGTAACCTGCTAAAAAACCATCAGCGCGTGATCACCCTGCCGCATTTGGGCGCCTCGACGCAGGAGGCGGAGGACAACTGCGCCATCATGGTGGCCGATGAAGTGCGTGAATATCTGCAAAACGGCAGCGTTCGCAATTCCGTCAATTTTCCCGAAGTGTTCATGCCGCGCACCGACGGCTATCGCATCGCCGTCGTCAATTCCAACGTACCCAACATGGTTGGACAGATCTCCACCTCGCTGGCGGATGCTGGCCTGAATATCATTGACATGCTGAACAAGTCACGCGGTGATCTGGCCTATACCCTGGTCGATGTCGATCAGCCGGTGGCGGAGTCGGTACTGAAAAATATCGAAGCCATCGACGGCGTGCTGGCCGTGCGCGGTCTGTGAGACGAATTCGATGAGTGACAGGCTGGACGAGATTCGCAAACGCATCGATGCCGTGGATGCCGATATCCAGCGGCTGATTTCCGAGCGTGCCGCACTGGCGCAGGAAGTGGCGCACATCAAACAGGTCGAACAGACGGGCGAGAATGTGGTTTTTTATCGTCCCGAGCGTGAGGCGCAGGTGCTGCGCAAGGTATTGGCGCGTAACCAGGGCCCGTTAGCCAGTGAGGAAATGGCGCGCCTGTTCCGCGAGATCATGTCCGCCTGTCTGGCCCTGGAGCAGCCACTCAGCGTGGCCTTTCTTGGCCCCGAGGGCACGTTTACCCAGGCTGCGGCACTGAAGCATTTCGGCCATTCCGTGCGTCCCCGCCCCATGGCTGCCATTGATGAGGTGTTCCGTGAGGTGGAGGCGGGCAGCGCCCATTTCGGTGTGGTGCCGGTGGAAAATTCCACCGAGGGGGTGGTCAATCATACCCTGGATATGTTCATGCGTTCTTCGTTGGCTATTTGTGGTGAGGTGGAGTTGCGTATTCATCATCACCTGATTGGCCGCGAGCGCCATCATATAAAAAAGATCTATTCCCATCAGCAGTCGCTGGCGCAGTGCCGTGAATGGCTGGATGCACACCTGCCTGAAGTGGAACGGATCTCCGTCAGCTCCAATGCCGAGGCCGTGCGCCGCGCGGCTGCGGAGGAGGGGGCTGCCGCTGTCGCCAGTGAGACGGCCGCTGAAATTTATGATCTGCCGGTGCTTGAGACCAAGATCGAGGACAATCCTGACAATACCACGCGCTTTCTGGTGGTCGGTACGCAGGCGGTTCCGCCCAGTGGCGACGACAAGACTTCATTGCTGGTATCAACGCCGAACCGCCCCGGCGCACTCTATCGCCTGCTGTCGCCCTTCGAGCGCAATGGTATTTCCATGAGTCGCATCGAGTCCCGGCCCTCGCGCCTGGCCAATTGGGAGTATGTATTTTTTATCGACATTAATGGTCATATCCAGGATGAGGCGATTGCCAAGGCGCTGGAAACCCTGAAGACAGACTCACCCATGTTCAAGATACTGGGTTCTTACCCCAAGGCCGTTTTGTAACCGATCCGTAGGGTGGACGCCGCCCGCCATTCAGCGCGCCAGCCAAGCTCGGCGGGCGATGCTCATCCTAGCGGCTACACGACTGCGAAGGGCCAGAGAGCCGAAGCAAAGAGAAGTAACAATGAATCGTTTCGAACAGTGGGCTACGCCGGGTGTCCGTGGTCTCCATCCCTATCAGCCGGGAAAACCCATCGACGAGCTACGACGCGACTACGGCGTCAGTGCCATCGTCAAACTGGCCTCCAACGAAAACCCCCTCGGCCCTAGTCCACGCGTGCATGAGATGCTGGCCGGCAAGTTTGCCGGACTGGCGCGCTACCCTGACGGCAACGGCTTTGCCCTCAAACAGGCGCTGGCTGAGCGTCACGGTGTGGACATGGCGCAGATCACCCTCGGCAACGGTTCCAGCGACGTGCTGGAATTCGTTGTGCGGGTGTTTGTACAGCCGGGCGACGAGGTGCTGTTTTCCGAACACGCCTTTGCCATGTACCCCATCGTCACGCAGGCCGCCAGTGCGCAGGCGGTGGTCGCCCCGGCGCGTGACTGGGGGCACGACCTCGCGGCCATGCTGGCGTTGATCAGCGAGCGCACGCGGGTGGTTTTCATTGCCAATCCCAATAATCCCACCGGCACCTGGCTGCACGCGGATGCGTTACAGTCTTTCATCGCCGCGGTGCCGGCGCGGGTCGTGGTGGTGGTTGACGAGGCCTATTTTGACTATGCCAGCGATCCCGCCCTGGGCGCGGCCGGTTACCCGGATGCCAGTCGCTGGCTGGGCCGTTTTCCGAATCTGCTGGTGACGCGTACCTTCTCCAAGGCCTATGGGCTGGCCGGGTTACGCGTGGGCTATTCACTGTCTCACCCGGACATGGCCAACCTGCTGAACCGCACCCGTCCGCCCTTCAACGTCAACAGCCTGGCCCTCATCGCGGCCGAGGCGGCACTGGTGGACGAGGCGCATGTCCAGCAGGCAGTGCATCTGAATGCGCAAGAAATGGCCCGGGTGACGGATGCGGTGACGGAAATGGGCCTCGACTTCATTCCTTCCGTCGGTAATTTCGTCAGCATTGATGTGGGCGACGATGCGGCGTCTGTGTATGATGCACTGCTTTACGCGGGTGTCATCGTGCGCCCGGTGGCCAATTACGGTATGCCGCGGCATTTGCGCGTGACGTTGGGGCTGGCGGCGGAGAATGAGCGTTTTCTGGCGGCGCTGCGTAAAGTGCTGAAGAAATGAAATGCTCAATGCAAAGGAAGCAGCGTTGATTATTTTCGTTGTGTCGTTTTGTGGTGCGACGTCAGGGGCAGGGTTGCTCCATCGTGCGCACAACATAGGAGATCCAGTTTTTCTCGTCGCAGCACACTGCGGTGCAACGTATTGACCCGGCAATAATAGCCAGGGATGACTCACTATGGGGTCAAATACAAACGTTTTGTGTTCTTTTGCGCCCTTTGCGTTGAAAATAACACGACAAGATAAACCTCGAAGCGAATGATCAAACAACTCACCATCATCGGTGTCGGCCTCATCGGCGGTTCCCTCGCACGTGCCCTGCGCGAGGCCGGGGTCGTGGACGAGGTCGTCGGGGGCGGGCGTGATGCGGCGCATCTGCAACGGGCGCAGGCGCTGGGTGTCATCACTCGTTACACGACCGATCTCGCTGCGGCGGTGCAGGGCGCGGACATGGTGCTGCTCGCCGTGCCGGTCGGGGCGATGGAGGTGGTACTGCGCGCAATCGCGCCGCAACTGCCAGCTGATGCAGTGCTGACAGACGCCGGTTCCACCAAGGGCAGTGTCATCGCTGCGGCACAGCGGGTGTTTGGTGCGTTGCCGGCCGGTTTCGTGCCCGGCCACCCCATCGCCGGTACGGAAAACAGCGGTGTCGAGGCCTCCTTCGCTGAGCTGTACCGGGGCCGCCGCGTGATTCTTACGCCTACCACGGCCAGCAGCGCGGAGGCCGTCGAGCGCGTGCGCGCCATGTGGCAAGCCACCGGTGCCGAGGTGATGGAAATGGACGCGGAACACCATGATCACGTATTGGCTGCCACCAGCCATCTGCCGCATCTGCTGGCCTTCGGTCTCGTCGACACGCTGGCGAAGATGGGCGATAAGCAGGAGATCTTCGCGTATGCTGCCGGCGGTTTTCGTGATTTTACCCGTATCGCCTCCAGTGATCCGCAGATGTGGCGCGATATCTGTGTGCACAATGAGCCGGCTCTGCTGGCCCTGCTGGATCGCTTCGAGGTCGATCTGAAACGTCTGCGCGAGGCCATTGCCAACGGTGACGGCGGCTATCTGTTGGAGGTCTTCAGTCATGCCAAGGCCGCACGTGACCGCTTTTGTGACGAAAACTAAACTACCACCGACGGGTTAGCGCATTCGGTGCTGATGACTAACGTCATCAAGCTTGCACCGTCATCAGCGCGCAGGCGTCAAAACATGAACGTCACCGTCTAAAGACGGTGGTTTTGGCCCAGTTAATGGAAAATAAACCCGGTAGGAGCGGGCCATGCCCGCGATGAACTGGCTCAATCGCGGGCATGGCCCGCTC
>DRKN01000156.1 GCA_011051755.1 Gammaproteobacteria bacterium | reverse complement strand
ACACGCCATCCATGGCATGTGGGGGAGTAATACCCGGTTCAATCCCACGCATTTTTATACGCCGCCTCTGACAAAGGCCGGGGGGTGATTAGGTCAGTTTATGGACTGGAGGCACAGAGGACTTGTGCTGGAACAGAGTATCTACGGACAAGTTGATAAATAAACACGAGTCACGAGGAAATAGCGCATGCTCCTGATCCCCGCCATCGACCTCAAGGACGGCAAATGTGTCCGTCTCAAGCAGGGCCGCATGGAAGACGATACGGTCTTCTCCGACGATCCCGTCGCCATGGCGCGCCGCTGGGTGGAAGCCGGCGCGCGCCGCCTGCATCTGGTGGATCTCAACGGCGCCTTCGAAGGCAGGCCGATGAACGCCGAGGTGGTGCATGAGATCGTCGAGGCCTTTCCCGACGTGCCGGTACAGATCGGTGGCGGCATCCGTGACGAAGAGACGGCGGCGACTTATCTGGATGCCGGCGTTGCCTACGTCATCATCGGCACCCGCGCGGTGAAGGCGCCACACTTCGTCTCCGACCTGTGTCTGAGCTTTCCCGGCCACGTCATCGTCGGTCTCGATGCCAAGGACGGCAAGGTGGCCATCGACGGCTGGTCCAAGCTGTCCCAGCATGATGTCATCGACCTGGCCCAACATTTCGAGCAGGACGGGGTCGAAGCGATTATCTATACCGACATCTCCCGCGACGGTATGATGAATGGCGTCAACATAGAAGCCACTGTGAAGCTGGCGCAGGCCATTCATATTCCGGTCATCGCCTCCGGCGGTATTACCAACCTTGACGACATCCGCGCCCTGGCCGTGGTGGCGGATGAGGGTATCACCGGCGCGATTACCGGGCGGGCGATCTATGAAGGCACGCTGGACTTCGTCGAAGGCCAAAAACTGGCGGACGAGCTGGCGGCCAGGGGCTGAACACAACCCCGTAGGAGCGGGCCATGCCCGCGATGAATAGGCTTCCGGGCATGGCCCGCTCCTACGGGTCGGATATATTTGCATTAAAGAGACTCACCAATGGGCCTGGCCAAACGCATCATTCCCTGCCTCGACGTGGACAACGGCCGCGTGGTCAAAGGCGTACAGTTCGTCGATATCCGCGACGCCGGCGACCCGCTGGAGGTCGCCAAGCGTTATGACGAGCAGGGCGCCGACGAAATCACCTTCCTCGATATCACTGCCAGCTCCGACAACCGTGAGACCCTGGTGCATGTGGTGGAAGAGGTGGCCGGGCAGGTGTTCATCCCGCTCACCGTGGGCGGTGGCATCCGCACCTGCGACGACATCCGCCGCATGCTCAATGCCGGTGCCGACAAGGTGGGCGTCAATACCGCCGCAGTGCACAATCCTGAATTCGTGCGCGAGGCCGCCGAGCGTTTCGGCTCGCAGTGCATCGTCGTCGCCATCGACGCCAAACAGGTGGAAGATAACCCGCCGCGCTGGGAAATCTTCACCCACGGCGGCCGCAAGCCCACTGGCATCGATGCCGTGCAATGGGCGAAAAAAATGACCGACTATGGCGCCGGTGAAATCCTGCTCACCAGCATGGATCGTGATGGCACCAAGATTGGTTTCGATCTAGCCCTGACCCGCGCCGTTGCTGATGCCGTGCGTGTGCCACTCATCGCCTCCGGCGGTGTCGGCGAACTGGCGCATCTGGCCGAAGGCGTCATTGAGGGTGGCGCCGATGCCGTACTGGCGGCGAGTATCTTCCACTTCGGTGAACACACCATCAAGGAGGCCAAGCGCGCCATGGCCGAGCGTGGCGTGGAGGTGCGGTTGTGAGCGACTGGCTGGACGAGATCAAGTGGGACGCCGACGGCCTGGTGCCAGCCATCGCCCAGGATGCCGACAGCGGCCGGGTGTTGATGTTCGCCTGGATGAACCGCGAATCCCTGCGTTTGAGCGCGGAGGAAGGCCGGGCGGTATACTGGTCGCGTTCGCGCGCCAAGCTGTGGCGCAAGGGCGAGGCGTCCGGCCATGTGCAGCGGATTAAAGAAATGCGTCTGGACTGCGATGCCGACGTGGTTTTGTTGTCCATAGAACAGGTAGGCGGCATTGCCTGCCACACGGGCCGCGAAAGCTGTTTTTACCGCCGTTTCGAAGACGGGCGCTGGGTCGAAACGGATGCCGTGTTGAAGAATCCGGACGAAATCTACACATGAGTGACAGCTCGCAACAGGAAGTGCTGCAACGCCTGGCCGAGGTGCTGGAATCCCGCAAGGGCGCATCGCCTGACAGTTCTTACGTGGCCAGCCTGTATGATAAGGGCCTGGACGCCATTTTGAAGAAAATTGGCGAAGAGGCCACCGAAACCGTGATGGCGGCAAAAGACGGCGATGCAGAAAAGATCGTGTACGAAGTGGCCGATCTGTGGTTTCATTCCATGATATTACTGGCCCAGCAGGGATTGGGGCCGAAACAGGTACTGGATGAGTTGCAGCGGCGTTTCGGTCTCTCCGGATTGACGGAAAAGGCACAGAGGAGCAAGTCATGAGCGATTGTCTGTTCTGCAAGATCGCTGCGGGAGAGACCCCCGCCGATATCGTCTTCGAGGACGAACAGGTGGCGGCATTTAAAGATATCTATCCCAAAGCCGCTGTGCATTTGTTGCTGATTCCGCGTCAGCACATCGTCAGTCTCGACGAACTGGAGCCAGCGCACGATGCGCTGATTGCGCATATGATACGTTTATTGCCGAAACTGGCAAAGGATCAGGGGCTGGACGATGGTTATCGTACTATCGCCAATACCGGCCCCGGCGGCGGGCAGGAGATCTTTCATTTGCATCTTCATCTGCTCGGCGGTGAACGCCTGCCGGGTTTTGGGTAATAACATCGCCGGCTAACAACCGGCATCGGGATCGGAGAGAGAAGGTATGGGAATCAGTATCTGGCAGTTGGTCATTATTCTGATCATTGTGTTGCTGTTGTTTGGCGCCAAACGGCTGCGCAATGTGGGTGGCGATCTGGGTTCCGCCATCAAGGGCTTCAAGTCGGCGATGAAGGACGAGGAGGGCAAATCCGGAGATACCGTGCGTATCGACAAGGGCGCCGACGTAATCGAAGGCGAAGTTGCCGCCAAAACTACCACCAAGGAACAAGACAAGGTCTGATTACCGGGCCGGTTGAGGCGGACGAGAAATAAGCCCCCGGCTTGTTTGCCGGCACGCTTTTTTGCCGACGCCCCTGGTGGCTCAACGACCCTGTAACACATCATGTTCGACATTGGTTTCTGGGAACTGGGATTGATCGGTGTCGTGGCCCTGTTGGTCATCGGCCCTGAACGTTTGCCCGGCGTGGCGCGCTCTGCGGGCATGTGGATTGGCCGCGTAAAGCGCTTTGTCAGCACCACCCAGGCTGAAATCACGCAGGAACTCGGCAGGGCCGATGAACTCAAGCGCTTGCTGGAAGAGCAGGCCCGGGTCAAGTCCGCGCACGAGATCATCGAACAGACCGCCAACGAAGTCCGCGAAAGCCTGTCCATGCCAAACCTCAAGCCGGACTACCTGCTGAAGGCAGAAGACAGCGATGACCCTGATGAAACCGCGCCTTCGCAGACGGCGCGTCCCGCGGCCTCGCCCGCCACGCCGGCCGCGCCATCACCCTCCCATGAACCGCTGAAGGCCGACGACGTAAAGCATGACCGATCCGCGTGAGCCGCCGCTATCCGAGCAGCCCTTTGTCAAACATCTGATCGAGCTGCGTGACCGCATGCTGCGGGTGGTGCTGGTTATCGTGGTGATTTTTGTCGGTCTGTTTCCCTTTGCCAACGACCTTTATCACTTTCTCGCCGAGCCCCTGATGCGCCACATGCCGGCGGGTACCAGCATGATCGCCACCGAGGTCGCTTCGCCTTTCCTCACGCCCTTCAAACTCAGTCTGGTGACGGCCATGTTCATCGCCGTGCCATTCATCCTCTACCAGGCCTGGGCCTTCATTGCCCCCGGTCTGTACCAGCGTGAGCGCAAGCTGGTATTTCCACTGCTGTTCTCCAGTACCCTGTTGTTCTACGCCGGCATGGCCTTCGCCTATTTCGCCGTTTTTCCGCTGGTGTTCGGTTTCCTCACCGGTGTCGCCCCCGAGGGTGTGGCGGTGATGACCGACATCAGCCGCTACCTCGACTTCGTACTCAAGATGTTTTTCGCCTTCGGCCTTGCCTTCGAGGTGCCCATCGCCACCATCCTGGTGGTATGGAGCGGCATGAGTACCGCCGAATCCCTGGCCCGGAAGCGCCCCTACATTATCGTCGGCGCCTTCGTTTTCGCCATGCTGCTGACGCCGCCGGATGTGATTTCACAGACCCTGCTGGCGGTACCCATGTGGATATTGTTCGAGCTGGGGTTGATCTTCTCCCGCTGGTATACGCGCGCCAACAATGACGAAGTGAAGGAAAACAGCATTGGTGGTGCGGCGCCAGCGACCGCTGCGGCCACGGTCACAGCGACAGTGGCCGATGTGACGCCGGTGCAGGGAGAGAGCGTCGATGGCAGTGATGGTGAGGAAGAAGACGCCAACGATTCCGGGCATGGGGAATACGAGCCCCTCAGTGAAAAAGAAATGGACGCCGAGTTGGATCGCGTCGAAGCCGAAGAAGCGGCAACCGACGTGGACAGTGCAGGGCATCAGGATACAGACGATACGAAAAGCGGCCCTGCTGGGCCTGAGGAGCAAAAGCAATGAGCAGAATGGTGGAATGTGTGGTGCTGAAACGGCAGGCCGAGGGCCTGGAAGGTGTGCCGCACCCGGGTGAGTTGGGTCAGCGCATCTACGCAAACGTCTCGCAGGAAGGTTGGCAGCAGTGGCTGCAACGCCTGGCCATGATCATCAACGAGAATGGGCTCAGCACGGCGGATCCGGCCAGCATTCAGATCATTGAAAGTCACATGCGCGGATTTTTCTTCGGTGAAGGCGGTATGGGCGGTACGCCCGACGGCTACCAGGCGCCGGGCTCGCAGAAGTAAAGAGGAGCCCCGTGAGGGAAAACTTCATGCGGGGATCTGTGCGGGGGGCGCCGAGAAATCGGCGTTCCGACCGTAACCACCTCAAAAATCACCACTATCCATCGCTGTCGTTTGCTTTATTGATGGAGGCCTTTTTCTGACGCATCCTATTTAATAAAATGTACGTCAAGGGGTTCCCGCTATGCAGACTAAACTCACTCTGAGATTGGAAAAATCGCTGATTCAGCAAGCAAAGCGATATGCAAAACCACATGAATAAGTCTCTATCTCAGGTGGTGTCCGATTATTTCCAAGCATTGACACGGAAAGGTAAAGTGGAGGCTCCACCTGTTACCCGGTCATTAATCGGTGTCCGGCACAAATAACGTAGCTCGACCCATTTCTACTCATGAGTACTCATGAGGTCTAACGAGAGCGGTGCTGTGCAACGAACAAGCCATTATACGAAAATATCATCATGCATTATTCCAGCAAAATAATGCCAATAAACACTCAGTAATACTTGACATAAACTATTCGGTGGCCAAGGTCTTTGGCAAATCACCAAATCAGCCCCAATACCAATAACACCACGGCCTCGCTGAATTCCACCAGGGCCCCGGCGGTGTCGCCGGTGCTGCCGCCGAGGCGCTTCAACATCAGCCGGCGCAGGCCGAGGCCGAGGGCAAGCAAAGCCAGCAGCAACCACAGACCGGCGAGGCCCAGCACCAGCAAGGGTAGCAGGGCGGCAGCGAAAACGACCCACCAGGCCGTGCGGCGTGGCAGGTGGCGGGCGAGAGTGGCGCCGAAGCCGTCGGTGCGCGCGCAGGGGGTGGTGAGAAACAAGGTCAGCGCACTGGTGCGGCCGAGTAGCGGTGCGAGGATCAGCCAGGCCGCGTGGCCGTTCGCCAACAGGGCTTCCAGTGCCGCGAACTTGACGATCAGCAGTAAGGCGATGGCGATCACCGCGGCGGCCCCGGCGCGCGGATCTTGCATGATGTCGAGGCTGTGCTGGCGGTCGCTGCCGCCCAGCCAGGCGTCGGCGCTGTCGCCCAGGCCGTCGAGGTGCAGGCCGCCGCTCAGGCCCACCCACAGAGCGAGAACCAGTGCCGTCTGCACGCCCGGTGTGGTTGCGCCAGTGAGAGCGGCGAGCAGCCACAACAGCAGGCCGATGAGCAGGCCGACGAGGGGAAAATACAGCGCCGAACGGCCTGCCAGCGCCTCGTCGTCGTGGGCGAGATGGGGCGTGGGCAGGCGGGTGAGGAATTGCACGGCGGCCCAGAAGGCGTTCATGACAGCAGGCTTCCATGCGCGGCGAGGCGGGCGCCGGGTTCGCCGTCGTGCCAATCGATGTGGATGCGCGTCAGGCAGCCGTAGGGTACTTCGATTTGTTGCAGTTTGAGCAGCGGGATGTCGAGGATGTGGTGCAGCAGGATACGGATGGTGCCGCCGTGATTGATCATTAGCAGGTGGCCATCCTGCGGCAGTCCATGCAGCACTTGCTGCCAGGCGCCGATAATGCGCGCGCGGAAATCGGTCAGGGCTTCGCCGCCATGCGGGGTGTGGCTCACGGGATCGCGCCAGAAATTTTTCAGGGCCTCGGCGTCGCGCTGCATCAGTTGAGCCGCGGTAAGGCCTTCCCAGCGGCCGAAATCGATCTCGGTCATCTGCGTGTCGATCTGTAGCGGCAGGCGGTGGCGGCGGGCCAGTCGTGCGGCGAAGTCGCGGCAGCGGCGCAGGGGTGAGCTGTCGATGCGCTGCCACGGGCCAAGGGCGGAGATGGCACGGTGCATTTGTAGCCAGCCCCGGCCGCTGAGCGGGTCGTCGATCCGGCCACGATAGCGCGGGCCGCCCACGGGTTCGCCATGGCGCAGCAGGTCGATGGTCGTGGTCACTTGTCCTGGCCGGAAACGCCGGCGTCGGCAAAGGTGGCCATGCCGGTGTGCAGGGCGCAGGCGAGGCGCAGCAGTGGCACGGTACTGGCGGCGCCACTGCCTTCGCCGAGGCGCAGGCCCAGGTCGAGCAGGGGGCTGGCATCGAGGGCGTCAAGTATGCGGGTGTGGCCGGGCTCGGCGGAGCGGTGGCAGAACAGCAGCCAGTTGCGTACCGCAGGCTGGATGCTTACCGCCAGCAGGGCCGCGACACCGGTGATGAAGCCGTCCACCAGCACCGGCAGGCCCCGCTGGGCACAGGCGATGTAACTGCCAGTCAGCGCGGCGATCTCGAAGCCACCGAGGTGGCGAAGGATTTCCAGCGGCCCGTCCAGGGCCGCGCGATGGGTATCCAGCGCTTGCTGGATCAGTGCTGCCTTGCGCGCCACGCCGGCGGCGTCGAGACCGGTGCCGGGGCCGGTCAATTCGCTGGCGGGCAGGCCCAGCAGGGCGCAGGCGCAGGCCGTGGCGCTGGCGGTGTTGCCGATGCCCATGTCGCCGCCGATGAACAGTTGGCTGGGATGGTCGCTGGCGCGTGAGGCGGCAGCAAAACCGGCCTCTAAGGCCGCCTGTAATTGTTCGTGACTCATGGCCGGCTGCCGCAGCATGTTGGCGGTGCCAGGGCCGAGAGGCAGATCGATCACGCCAGGCAGCGGGCCGGGCTGGTTGATGGTGCCGAGGTTCACGACGTCCAGTTTGGCATCCAGCTCGCGCGCCAGCACGCTGATGGCGGCGCCGCCGTGGGCGAAGTTTTTCACCATCTCGCCGGTCACCGCTTGGGGGAAGGCCGAGGTGCCCTCGCTGGCGAGGCCGTGATCGGCAGCGAAGAGGGTGATGGCGATGTTATCCGCCGTGGGGCGGTCGGCGCCCTGGCGGGTGGCCAGCCATTGCGCCAATGATTCCAGCTGCCCCAGTGAGCCGGGGGGCTTGGTGAGTTGTTGCTGGTGGGCATGGGCGCGCTGTGCGGCGGCCTCGTCCAATGGGGCGACGGGCTGGGTCAGCCATGAGGGTGTCATCGTGTCGTTTCTCCTGTTTCCTGTGGGCGTGGCCCAAGGCCCCGCTCCTGCGGTTGTTTTTGGTAACGATTCGCCGCTGCGACGTTTCGATGGAATGATGGCTTGAGTCGGCACACCTGGGGCATCGTGCGCACGGCGCACGCGATGGGCAAGTGTGCTGTACGCCGCGCGCACAGTGTGGATAGCTGGTTTCTCCGTGTACTCTGTGCTGAGTTGAATGTCATGTTTTTTGATCGTCTTTCAACGTCATCGGTAGGCCGGCTACGCACAGGGTGACGCGTTCGCAGCGGCTCGCGATTTCCTGATGTAGGCGGCCGTTTTCATCCACGAAGTGCCGTGTCAACTTGCCCATGGGGATCACACCGAGACCGATTTCGTTGCCGACCAGGATGACCCGGCCCGGCAGCCGGGGCAGGCTGTCGAGCAGGGTGGCGTGTTGCTGGTCGAAGGTGCTCTCGCTATCGCTGAGGATATTGCTGAGCCACAGGGTCAGGCAATCTATCAGCAGACAGTGATTTTGATCTGCGTGTTCCATCAGGGCAGCGGCCAGTTCGATGGGTTCTTCGACAACGCGCCACGCAGGTGGACGATTGGCCTGGTGGTGGGCGATGCGCTCGGCCATTTCCGCGTCATCGGGCGTGGCGGTGACGATGCAGATGACCTCCAGGCCACTGGCCTCGGCGTGTTGTTGGGCGAGGGCGCTCTTGCCGGAGCGGGCGCCACCGAGGATCAGTTCGCGCATGGCGTCTCCGCTATACTCTGCGCTGTCTTGATATTTTCAGTATGGGGCATGATGTGAGATTCGTGATTTTGCCGGTGATTTTTTTGCTGTCCGTATTGCCGGTGGCGCAGGCTGCCGTGTCGGTGACGGATGATGTGGGCCATGAGCTGCGCCTGACCGGGCCGGCGCAGCGTATCGTGAGTCTGGCGCCGCACGTCACCGAACTGTTGTTCAGTGCCGGCGCGGGTGGACGCATCGTCGGTGTGGTGGACTACAGCGACTATCCACCGGCGGCCAGGGCGTTGCCACGGGTGGGTTCGTACAATGCCGTGGACATGGAGCGCATTCTCGCCTTGCGTCCGGATCTGGTGATCGCCTGGGCCAGTGGCAATCCACCGGCGCTGATCGAGCAACTGCGCAGTCTGGGATTGACGGTGTTTCTCAGTGAACCGCGCAGTCTGGAGGGGGTGGCCAGCAATCTCGAACGTCTGGGCAGGCTCGCCGGCACACAGCTCACGGCACAGCCGGCGGCCGATGGTTTTCGCCAGCGGCTGGCGGATTTGCGCGCGCGCTATGCCGGGCGCACACCGGTGAGTGTGTTTTATCAGGTCTGGCATCGGCCGTTGACGACGATCAATGGCAAACAGCTGATCAGCAAGGTGATTCGCCTGTGCGGTGGGCGCAACGTGTTTGCCGATCTGCCGGCGCTGGCGCCCAAACTGGATATAGAGGCCGTGCTGATGGCCGATCCGCAGGCCATCATCGCGGGTGTAAGTAAACCGGGCGATAGCGTATGGCAGCAGGACTGGCTGCGCTGGACACAATTGCGTGCGGTGAAGAATCACCACCTGATCTCCATTCCGGCGGATTTTCTGCAACGCCATACGCTGCGCATTCTCGATGGTGCCGAACAACTGTGTGAGGGGCTGGATGAGGTGCGTGCAGCGGGGCGGTAATGGCAATGCATCGGGCTCAACCCTCACTCAGACGATAGAGCACCGGTAGTTGCAGGTCGACGGGCTGTCGTCTTGGCGCGTCGGCGGGCAGGCGCAGCCGATCCAGCCGGGACAGGGCCTGCAACGCCGAGCGATCCAGCACCGCATAACCGGAACTGCGCAGTAGCCGGATGTTGTGTAACTGGCCGTGGGCATCGAGCCGCAGGCTGAGCAGAACCTCACCCTCCCAACCGCGCCGGCGTGCGCGCAGCGGATAGGTCAGGTAGTGTGACAGCTGATCCTGCAACTGACCGAGCAGGTAATTGTGCTGGGTGGCGGTGTCCGTTTGTGCTGTACGTTGTGCGCTTTTCTTCGTGGTGTTTTCGGTTGCGGACAGTGTTTGTTGGCTGGTATCCGCATACCCATGGTTGGTGATTGTGGCCGCCGTCTCGGGCGGAGTTTCAGCGTGGGTAGCGGCCGTATTCAATGGCGTCTGGATTTCTGTCTCAACGGATGACAGTGTGGGGGTTTCGCGAATGTGGGCAATTTCTCTTTGGCTGCCTGCCGTCGTCTTTATCTTTTCAGATTTTGGTGCGTCGAGTGGTTTTTCAGGTATCTCTGCGGCGGGTGATTTTTCGCTGAGTCTGTCGCTTTTCAGTGCCGGGTCGTTGTTGGCGTTTATTGTCGGCCCATTACTCAGAATGGCATGAATATAAGAGCTGCCCGGCTGCTTGATATTGAGAGGCGCGGTGTTATCGCCGGCGATGAACAGCAGGCTGTGCAGGAGCAGGGACAGGGTGACAAAGCCAAGCAGCAGCCACGGTAACCCGGGACGGGGTAGCGTGAACGGCCGCTCATCGGTGGTGCGGAAGTACATGCCTTAAAACGCGGCGCCTAACTGTACATAGAAGGCTCGTTCGGGCAGTGAGTAATAGTGGTAGGGGTTAGGGGTGCTGGTTTTATAGAATCCGCTATCGGCGGTCTTGGCGTTGGTCAGATTCTGCACCAACAGGCGCGCATCCCAAACGCCGAAGCTGCGGCGATAGTTCAGGTCTACCCGCAAGTAGCTGTCCATCTTTTTGCCGGCATTGGCATAGTCGTTGCCGAAATAGCGGCTGCCTGTGTAGACGACTTCCATGCCCAGATGGGTGTCGCGAGTTATATTGAACTGGCTGCCGAGGGTGACTTTTCTGTTCGCCACCAGCGGGATGTCTTTGCCATCGTTAACGCCGGTGCGGTAGGTGGCTTTGCGCCAGGCATAGCTGATCTGTACGTTGGCCTGTTGGCCGAGAGGCGCTTGCAGGCCGAGATTGACGCCGTCACGGCGGGTCTTGTCCAGGTTGACGTTTTCACCGAAGGGGCCACTGGTAATGTCATAGGCGATTTCGTCTTTTAGATCCATGCGGAACAGATTGATATTCATGGTTATGCCGTTGGTGTAGGTCTGTCGGGTGCCGATCTCGTAGTGGCGTGCCGTCTGTGGTTTGATCAGGGTCAGGCTGCCGGTGCTGTAGCTCCACATTTCATCCAGCAGTGGGGTACGGAAGCTCTTGGCGACGCGCAGATAATGGGTGGCGCCGTCGTTGTGTTTGCGGCTGAGACTGATATCCCAGCTGGTGATGCCGTCACTGCGGCGGTCATTGCCGACGGGTGCATTGCTGGCACGCACCTCGATCAACTGGCGGCGAATGCCCAGGTTGAGGGTGGTCTGCATGCCCAGGTCGATGGTGTCAGTGAGGTAGAGTCCATCGTTTTTCTGCGTCACGTACTGGGTATTGGTACCCGAGGCATCCAGGGTGCTGCGGTAAACGTCGAGGCCGGCGACGATCCGCTGGCTGCCGTACTGGCGGCGCAGGCGAGGGGTGAAGGACAGGGTCTCGAGGTCGGAAACGCTACCATAACTGGTTTCCTGATGTTTGTTGCGTAGAGCGACCTCTGCCGCCATGCCCTCGCTGTCGATGAAGCCTTCGATGCTGTAGCGGCGCTCGGTGGCGTCATAGGGAAAAGAGCCGGCCTGAGAGGGGTTGGCCTCATAGTCGGGCTCGTTGAGGGATCCCGGCAGTTGGATATCTTCCCAGCTTTGTTGATAGCGCAGGCCGCGCTGCCAGTCATTGTCCTGGTGGCTGATTTCGGCGATCAAGGTCGTGTTTTCCAGCGTGTTGTTGTCGCGATAGCCATCGGATTCCAGGCTGTCGATATTCATTGACAAGGCGACATCCCCCGCCATTTTTTGCAGGCCGGCGGTCAGACGCTGGGTGTTAAAGGTGCCGAGTTCTACCGCCACGTTGCCGCTTTCGCCGTCGAGGGCGCTCTTGGTGACGATATTGATGACGCCACCTACCGCATTGTCGCCGTACAGCACGCTGGCGCTGCCTTGTACGATCTCGATGCGTTCAATGCTATCCAGCGGAATGGTGGCGAGGTTGGCGCTGGCCAGGTCGAGGTCGTTGAGGCGGCGGCCGTTGAGCAGGATCAGGGTATTACTGCCGCTGTTTTCGCCGAAGCCGCCGAGGTCGATAGTGGAACGCGCACCATTGACGCCAAACAGGCTGCGGACGCTGACGCCGGCCTGGTAGCGCAGCACATCCGAGATACTGTTGGCGCTGCTGTTGGCGATGTCCTCGGCGCTGATGGTGATGATGTTGACCGGTGCGGTGTCGATGGTGGCACTGAAACGCGTTGCGGTGACTACGATTGGGGTGCTCTTGGCGGCGCCGGTCTCTGCGGCGGCCAGTGTTTGGCCGTTGACGATGACCGTCACGATGAGGGGCAACAGAGCCTTGCGAATGATGGTTTTATAATCAATGGTTTTGTCATGAACCAAGGTATTGGCTGTTTCGTTCACGGTACTCTCTCCCAGGATGATTGCGCACACCCGCGCGAATGATGTGGCGACGAGAGAGGAGTTGGAGGGCTGCACGTGTGGTGATTACTGCCCGCCACCAACCGCCCTCCGCAGCTTGTGTCGTTGGCTTCAGGCCGGTCTCCGGGCTTATGAGCAACCTGGAACTGTGTCGGACTCAGGGTGAATCTGACCGAGTTCTGGTGATCTGGCCGACGCCTTCCCATGTATCCGAAATACACAGTGGCGGGGTGTCGGTCGTATGCTCAATTACCGTTGCGGGGGCAGCGCTGGAATTACCGGCCATCACGAAATAAGGAGGGGCGGCGCACCAGTTTCCCGTTTCATCCCGTAGGACACCTGAAGCAGGCGGCCACTTTAGGGGGGGAGGAGCACAGCGTCAACCCAGCGGGAGGATACGCTGGCTGGTCGGGTGATTTTCGGGCTCAGGTTTTCTTTCTGATTCAAGGGCTTATTTGCGTATCGCTGTCAGAGCCACGGTTTGCAGTGCAGGTCTTGGCGGTGGCGTGGTAGAGCGTGCACTACGGGGGGGTGTCATGCTGATGGCGATCATAAAAAACAGGGGCAGATTCTGAAAGCTCTCCACAAAAAACCTGGTAGGGTGGGCACGTTTTTTGTGCCCACGCGGTCAACGCATATTCCACGTAGGCATGAAAAATCTGTCCACCCTACATGCTCAAATTATATAATCAGCTGTAACGATACCTTATTGATTAATAAGCAAATAATCTTTAAGCAAGTACCTTTCGAGTTTGGCGCCGTTTTTACGTCAATAAGACCACCGTGCGGGACACGGTGGTCTTATTTTGTCCGTCTGCCTATTTTCGTCCCGGCATGTTGAAGTAACTGGACAGGCTGGAGAGGTCGTTACTGGCCTGGCGGAACAGGTGATCGAGACTGACGATGGCGTGCTCCAGCAGGTTCACGGTGATGTACGGATGTTCCACGCGCAGACGTTTGTACATGGCGCGGGACAACTTCAGTAGCTGAGTATCGTTCTTCATGGCGCGGGCGCGCACGGAACGCGGCTTGCGATCGAAGAAGGACATTTCACCCATCAGTTCGCCGGCGTGGATCAGGCCCACCTGGCTTTCGGTCTGTTCACCGACGAAGAGTGCGGCTTCGCCATTGATGACGAAATACAGCGCTTCGCCCACGTCGCCAATGTCGGCAATCACTTCGCTCTTGTCGAAGGTGACCCGCTCGGTGTAGTCGATGAGAGTCGTGACTTCTTTGATGGTCAGGGACTCGCACAGGTATTGCTGGTTGAGAAACTGAGCCAGATCGATCTTTTCGGTGACCATAAGGGTCGTGCTCCTTGTGGATGATATCGGTGCCGATGACGTTCGGGTGGGAACCTTTGCGTCAGACAGGTGACCTAAGCTGAGGTTCCTGTATTGTGTATAGAATAAACCATGAGAGCGGGAACGAGAATCGGTACTTGCACGGGCTTGCGTTCGGTTGCTGGTTCACCAATACAGTGTTGACGGATCACGGGTGATTTGGATAGTCTCGCCGAAGCGGTGTTGCGTCCATACGCTGGCCGCATACGGTGTTCTGGCGCCCTCAAGCAAGAATCCATCAAGCATAAAACTCAGAGGTCTTTCGATGAAGCTTTCGAGCCATAAAATTGTCATTCTGTTCGCCAGCCTGGCCCTGCTGGGTGTATCGATTTCCAGTAGCTTTGCCGCCCGCTATCAAGAGGGTGTGCACTATGAGCGGGTGAGCCCACCGCAACCGACTACGGCCGCGCCGGGGCAAGTGGAGGTGGTGGAGTTGTTCTGGTACGGCTGTCCGCATTGCTATCGCCTGGAACCGTTTGCCAAACGCTGGTTGAAGAAAAAGCCGGCCAATGTGAAATTCGTGCGCATGCCTGGCGTATTTCGGCCCAACTGGGAAATCGGTGCCCGCGCCTACTATACCGCCGAGATTCTCGGTGTGGTCGACAAAGTGCACGAGGCCATGTTCGAGGCCATCCATGAGCTGAAGCGTCCGATGAGCAGCGAGGCCGAGATCCTGGCCCTGTTCGAGCAGCACGGTGTGAAGGAGAAGGATTTCAAGCGGGTGTTCAATTCCTTTGCCGTCGAAACCAAATTGCGTCGTGCACGTGACATGGGGCGCCGCTATGGCGCTCGCGGCGTACCCGCCATTATCGTCAATGGCAAGTTCCGTACCGGCGCCCAGGAGTCCGGCGGCAATGCGCGTGTATTCCAGGTGGTCGATTATCTGGTGCAGCAGGAAAGCCAGTAGGTCATGCCCCTGAACGAGCGGCGTTTGTTGTTATGAAGGCCGCCGAGCTTTTTGTCCGTTGTCTGGAAAACGAGGGTGTCGAGTACATCTTCGGCATTCCGGGTGAGGAAAATCTCGATATGATGGATGCGCTGCTGTCGTCGCGCATCCAGTTCATCAGCACCCGGCATGAGCAGGGTGCGGCGTTCATGGCCGATGTCTACGGGCGCCTGACCGGACGCGCCGGGGTGTGCATGGCGACCCTCGGCCCCGGCGCCACCAATCTCATTACCGGTGTCGCCGATGCCAACATGGATCATGCCCCGCTGGTAGCCATCGCCGGTCAGGCCGACACCCATCGCCTGCACAAGGAGTCCCATCAGGTGCTGGATCTGGAGGAGCTGTTCCGCAGCTTCACCAAGTATTCCTCGCGCCTGCTGGCCCCGGATATCATCCCCGAGGTGACGCGCAAGGCCTTCAAGGTGGCGCAGACGGAAAAGACCGGTGCCTGCTTTATCGAGTTCCCGGAAAATATCGCCAAAATGCGGGTGGACGACGTGCCTCTGGTGGTGAATCATTCCACCATGCCGGAGCCGCCGGCGGAGCGTGTGGTGCGTGCCGCCGAACTGATCTCCGCCGCCCGCGAGCCCATCATCCTGGCCGGCAACGGCGTGGTGAGGGCCGGCGCCTGGGAGAACCTGGCAGCCTTTGCCGGGCAGCTGCAGATCCCCGTGGCCAATACCTTCATGGCCAAGGGTGTGGTGCCCTTCCACCATCCAATGGCGCTGGGCAGTGCCGGGCTGCAATCGCAGGATTACATCAATTTCGGCTTTGAGCATGCCGACGTGATCATCTGTGTGGGTTACGACCTGGTGGAATATCACCCCTATCTGTGGCACCCCACCCGCGACCGCACCCTGATCCATATCGACAGTTCACCGGCGGAAGTGGACGCCCATTACGGCATCAGCGTCGGCGTGGTGGGTGATATCAAGCACACCCTGGATCGCATTGCCGCGCAGTCCATGCCGCACGACGGTCACTGTATGCGCCGCTTGCGCGAGGCGTTGATCGAAGAGATGAACCAGCACCGCGACGATGCCGAATGTCCGGTCAAGCCACAGAAAATCATCTGGGATCTGCGCACCGCCATGGATCTGGAAGATATCGTCATCTGCGATGTGGGTGCGCACAAGATGTGGATGGCGCGCATGTTTCGTTGCGAGTATCCCAACACCTGTCTGATCTCCAACGGTTTCGCCAGCATGGGTATCGCCGTACCCGGGGCGATTGCCGCCAAGCTGGCCTGCCCCGGGCGCAAGGTGGTGGCGGTGACCGGTGACGGCGGTTTTTTGATGAATGTTCAAGAGATCGAAACCGCCTGCCGATTGAAGATCCCGATGGTGGTGCTGATCTGGAACGACGCCGCCTACGGACTGATCGAATGGAAACAGATGAACCAGTTTGGCCGCACGTCGCACGTCAAATTCAACAACCCGGATTTCATCCAGTTGGCGCAGTCCTTTGGCGCCAAGGGTTACCGCATCGAGCAGGCCGATGAGCTGTTGCCGACCCTGCGTCAGGCGCTCAATGATGATGCCGTGAGCATCATCGACTGCCCGGTGGACTACAGCGAGAACCTGCGTTTGACCGAAAAACTCGGCGACATGATCATTCATCTGTGAAACCACATGACGGGCCCCGTGCAGCAGACTGTCCCCATCCCTGATCCCTTTGACCTGGACGAAGCACCTTATGGCCGGCGCGTCCGTCTGCTCAGCTACAACATCCAGGTGGGCATCGCCAGCACCCGTTTCCGCGATTATCTGACGGAGAGCTGGAAGCATGTCCTGCCCCATTCACGCTTGTACGACAACCTGTCGCGTATCGCCCGGGCCATCAGCGATTTTGATATCGTCGCTCTGCAGGAAGTGGATGCCGGCAGCCTGCGCTCCGGTTTCGTCAACCAGACCGAATTCCTCGCCAAAAAAGCTGGCTTTCCCTTCTGGCACCACCATACCAACCGCCGCCTCGGCAAGATCGCACGCCACAGCAATGGGCTGCTAAGCCGCTTCAGAGCGATGGATATTACCAACCATAAACTACCCGGCCGGCTGCCGGGACGGGGCGTGATGGTGGTGCGCTATGGTCATCGGGACAACCCACTGGTATTGCTGGTTTTGCACATGGCACTGGGCGCACGGGCACGCCAGCGTCAGTTCGAGTTCGTCGCCGGGCTGGTCAACCGTTATCAGCATGTGGTGGTGATGGGCGATCTCAATTGTCAGCCCGACAGCAACGAGATGCGCTTTCTGCTTTCCGCCACTGATCTGTGCGAGCCCCTCCACGGTCTCAAGACCTACCCCAGCTGGCGGCCCATGCGTACCCTCGACCACATTCTCACCTCACCCAGCTTGAAGGTGCACGACGTGCATGTCATGCAGCACCTGCTGTCCGATCACCTGCCCATCGCCACCGAGATCATTTTGCCGGATGGATTGCAACTGATTTAGACTAAAAAAACATGGCCGACGACTGGAAACAGAAATATCTTGCCAACCTCGACCGCCAGGAGCGCGCCGAAGCGGCTTGGCAGGCGACCGAAACCCTGCTGCGTCAGGGTTTGACCCGTGTGGCGCTGGCTGCGCAGGGTGTCGATGAACGGTTGGATCGGGAACTCGATGCCCTGCGCCAGGCCATTCGCAGTGGCGCCGATGTAGGGCGGCTGGAACGGGTCATCGAGGGGGTCGCGGATGCCGTGGTGCAGCTCGACGAACAGCGTAGTCAGCAGACCGCCGGTCATCCACAAGAATTGCTTGTTCACTGGCTGGACAGCCTGTGCCTGCCGCGTGCACTGCGCTCGCGCGTCAAGAGCCTGCGGCACAGCTTTGCGGCGGCCGATGATATCAGACAGATGGAGCAGCCACTGCACGAACTGGCCGATCTGGTCAACAGCGCCCTGCGGCCGGAAACGGGTGGTGGCGGCGGGCTGATGAAACGGCTGTTCGGCAGCCAGGGTGGCGCTAAAGCCGGTGACAGGGAACGGGAGCGAGAAGATACCGATCCACAGACGGTGACAAACGAAGGCCCACAGCTGGGTGAGTTTTGTATCCAGCTGCTGGATACCCTGAGCCTGCCCGCAGAGCTTACCGGGCAGGTGGAAAGCCTCAAAGAGCGCCTTGCCGACGGCCTGTCAGAGCAGGCCATCGCCCCCGCACTGCATGCCATTGCCGATCTCATTTCCACCATGCGTCGGCAGATGGAGGCCGAAAATCATGAGCTGCAGGACTTCCTGCGCCAGCTTACCGGTCGTCTGCAAGAGCTTGACCAGCATTTGGCGGGTGCGCAGACCCACCATCGCGCCAGTGTCGACAGCTCACGCGAACTGGATGCCGCAGTGCAGGCCCAAGTGCGGCATATCGAAAGCAGTGTCGATCAGGCCGAGGATCCGCAACAGCTGAAGGTGGAGATCCAGCAGCGCCTGGAGACCATCCTGCGTCACCTCGACGAACACCGCGAGTCCGATGAGGCGCGTCAGCACCGGTTGGAGGAACAGCTCGAACGTCTCAATCAGCGTGTGCGGGAAATGGAAAAAGAGGGCGAAAGCCTGCGCCAGCGCCTGCGCGAAAAGCATGAACAGGCGGTACGCGATCCGCTCACCGGTCTTTATAACCGCCTCGCCTACGATGAGCGTATGGTGCAGGAATTCGCCCGTGCCAAACGCTACAAGCAGCCACTGTCGTTGGCGGTGCTGGACATCGACCGTTTCAAACGCATCAATGACAGCTATGGCCACAAGGCTGGCGACAAAGCGCTGAAAATCATTGCCGACCGGGTGCGCAACAACCTGCGAGAGACCGATTTTCTGGCCCGCTATGGCGGTGAGGAATTCGTTATCGTGATGCCGGAAACCTGCCTGAGTGACGGTTTGGTGGCGGTGGAAAAACTACGCAAGGATGTCTCGCAGAGCCAGTTTCACTACCAGGGTGCGGGTGTCGCCATCACCGTCTCCGTGGGGCTGGCGGAAATGCATGAAGACGACAACCCCGAAACCCTGTTTCAGCGTGCCGACCGCGCCCTCTATAAGGCCAAAGACAGCGGTCGTGACCGTACCTGCGTGGAGGAAGACTGATGCCGGCCGGCGTGGTTACAACGGACAAAAAAGTGCGCCTCGACAAGTGGTTGTGGGCGGCCCGTTTTTTCAAGACCCGCGGTCTCGCCACCGAGGCCATCAAGGGAGGCAAGATCGAACTTAACGGCAGCCGCGCCAAGCCCAGCCGTGAACTCAAGGTGGGTGATGAACTGCAAATCCGCCAGGGCTTCGAGGAAAAAGCCGTTATTGTGCGCAATCTTTCCGACCGTCGTGGCCCTGCTGCGGTGGCCCGGCAGCTTTATGAAGAGACCGTGGAGAGTATCGCGCAGCGCGAAAAGGCCACTGAACAGCGCCGCCTCGCCAATGCCCATCGCGAGCCGGGTCAGGGCCGCCCCACCAAGCGTGCGCGGCGGCTGATTCACGGATTTACCGGGAAATGAACAAGCCATGTGGATGTTGGTATTGGGCTCAGACGGCACGCCGTCATCGGCAACGTGTCTGGCGGGTTAAAGTCCCGTCCGGGGCATTGTTCATTCACCCCGGTAGCACGGCGGAGCAGTGCATGAGTCATCATGTGGTGTAAGTTCCGCGAAGGCAAAACTACAGGCCGCAACGCCAGCGTAGCCTGACGTGGGAAGGGATCAAGCGGGTATTGGGAGCCTATGGTTTTCCAGCACCGACCCAAACCAGAAAGGTGGAATTGAATCGGGGGCTTGCGTGAAGGCTCGAATGGCTGCGCGAGTGAGTATGTCTGAAGAGCCCGGTGCGGGAAAACCGCATACCGGGATCTGTGCCGGGGGCGCTGGATAACCAGTGTCTCTACTGCGACGCAGTCAATAAAGAACCATATGAAGCCTGACACTAAAGCTAGGTTTTCAGTCACAATAGATAAATACATTACTTCTCCATTATTAGCCGGATTTGTTACTTTTGTGAATGGTGTTTTTGTATTGTTTGATAAGCTTGCTGGTTATGAAGCTGTACCCATGACTGATCAGGAACAATTACAAAAGTACAGGGAATACATGGAGGGCCTTGATGAAAATAATGTGCCTGCCGATCTAAGAGATATTTTTCCAATAGCTAAAAAATGGGGTATCGGAGATGATGCCATTAGAGGTGATGTCACTATGGCAGCAACAGAGGAAGATAAATTCGAACTTATATATACCCTAAACGGTAAGTTATATCTCATTGATAAATGGTTAGAGAGCTTCTCTGATGAAGAGCCAATGTCTGATGAAGCCGCTGCATTCATGTATTTGGCTGAAGCGGTTGATGAGCTGGGCTTAGATGTGAAGTATGAGTAACACCAAAACTGTTAACAAACGCATTAACTCGAACAATTTGTTCCGCTGCGCCCCACAAATTACCGGTTATGCGAGGCGTGACTGTGTACTAGGAAAGGAGCGCATTGGCCAATTTGAGGTGTTTATGGAAAGGAATGAAATCTTTGTCTGAATGAAGTAATGGAACTGAGTTTTCTATACAGTAAGTTGCAATAATGATATCGATGGTTTTTCTTACGGTTACTCCTTTTTTACGAAGAGCACGAAAATTATCGGCGCTTTTAAGAGCGATATTTGTATCAAGTACATTTACAATAACCAAAGAGCTTAAGAGTTTTTTTGCAGTGTTAAAATCATTATCGTTTCTGAAGCCTTGTAGTACTTCGGTAAGAACGATATCACCAATGCAAATTGGGGAAGAGCCAAGGATGGAATCAAGTTTTTCAGTTTCAGGGGTTTGATTTCCGTTGAAGTAATCAATCCATACACTGGAATCAACAAAAATCACTAATTAGTCCTCATGTCATTTAAATCATCTTCCCATTTAAGTTTGCCCCGGAATTTTCTAATTTTTTCCTGCTTCTTT
>DRKN01000155.1 GCA_011051755.1 Gammaproteobacteria bacterium | reverse complement strand
GAAAGATGGCGGGAATAATCATGGAATCCATTGACAGTCGCATCGAAGAGTTTTTTATGCGCTCGCTCCAGCTAGATGCATTTACGCTAGAAATGGAATTCAGGTAGCGGTGCAAAATGGGCGGATTTGAACTCCGAAACTTGAGATTTAAGCCATCATTATCGGTGTCCGCAATCCTCGGATCCGGGTAGACTACGTTGCCTTCTTCATAAAACGATACACTCCAACCCTTACGAACTTCCTCAAAATCGCTTAGGCCGTCACCATCCGTATCGGGTAGTAAGTCGTCTGTGCCAAGAATATTTTCCTCGCGCTCATACAGACCGTCTTCATCCTGGTCGCGAATAAATAACAAGCTGATTTGTTCCCCTTGGTTCAGAATTATACTGTCAAAGCTTTTGTCGTTTATAGAAACATCTTGTTCGCTAATGACCATCCAGAAACCGTCCTTTTCTTCGCTGCCAATTTCCCGAAATATACCACTATTGGACGACAGCTCGAGTCCCGTTAATATTTCCATCCCCGTTATTGAACTCGGTTGGACTTTATACTCCAAGCCAAGAATTTTAGGGGCTAAGATTTCCTTTAAGGAAATTCCCATTGGTTTATTCGTATCGGGGTCACGCCTGACATTAGTGGCAATATTATAGGACTTCACAAGACCCTGACCGTAATCGATAGTCAGTTTGCCGGTACGTTGTTTAACGGAGCTGTCTTGCACGACGTAGTCTCTGTTGCTAACAAAATCGATTATTTTGTATTTAGATACTTTAAAAAACAGTCCGCTTCGATTATTCAGTAAATTCTCAATTACCGATGGTGAGTCGAGAGTCACGCTAGCAATGTTCCCTTCCGAGCTGTTGTTTACGCCCAGTGTCCAAGTTGTAGAGCCGTTTGGATCCGGAACTAACAGTCCAACAGGAATAAGATTCTCAATGTCATTATCACTAAATTGATAGGCGGCAATTTCAATGTCACTTATCTCGACGGGAAGTAAACCTTCATTTCCCAGATCGAAGTTTATTTTAATGGTGCCTCCGGTGTAGGTTACTTCGCGATTACTGGATTTTCCCAGCACATTGCTTTGTTCCGCAGACATTTCTTCCGAGCGGGTCCGGTCAAAAGATGTGGTGCTTTCCATGCCATAGGATGTGGACTTGGAGGTAGTCGACTCGTAATGTGCCTCCACTGATGCACTCCAAGGGTAGCTGGCGGAAACCGATCCCCCCGCAGTACGGCTGGTACTTATCATCGTGGAGCTGCTTCGGGTATCTGAACGACTAGAACTCGCGCTGCTTGAAGAGCCCTGTGAAAATGTATTGCCCACAGTCTCTTCCTTACCTGCTGAGTTGACTATTGTGCCGGTGTAAGAGATTTGTGGGTTGTTGTAGACATCCAATCTGATATCCGGCACATCGGCAATGAGTGGCCTGGCGCCGCCGGCACTGGTGACTTCCTCAAGGTCTGAAAGACCATCACCGTCTGTATCCTCATCTAAGGGGGAGGTAAGCAAGATATTGACCTCCTGGCCATCAAACAGACTGGCATTGGGAATGCCAGAGCCACTGCCAGTTGCATCACCATCGCTGTCTTTTGAAATCGGTGAGCTTTTGTAGATGCGTAGTTCATCAAAATCACTAAGGGTATCGCCATCAGTATCACTGCTACGAGGATCCGTATTGGCTGATCGTTCTTCCAAATCGCTTAAACCATCACCATCAGTATCGGCAAGGTGTGGATCACTGGTCACGTGTCGGGTTTCCAGTTTGTCGATTTCAGAAAGTCCGTAACCGAGTGAATCGATATCGATACTCCAGCCTGCGGTTTCCACTTGATTTTCCAAGCCATCGTTGTCTGCATCACCTGTTGTGGGCAAAGTGTCAGGGTCAGGGTCAGATCCCGAACCGTCATTACCGCCGCAGGCTGTAAGCAATATCAGCGCCAATAACGCCAAACCGGTTAAATAAACGGGGGTAGGTACTCGATATTTCATGGAAAACGTCCTTTAACGGCATGCCGGATGGCCGATGATTATTTATAACTCAGGTTTCGGCGCGCAAACTGAACAAAATATTCTGCATAACTATAACTATGTAAATATAAGAGAAAGTGTGCCTGGTTTATGTTCAAAACCAAGCAACAAAACCACCCTGGGGCCACATTGAAGAATTGCACAAACGTCGCCAGCACTTTTCTGCTTATATCTGAACACAGGCTATCACTGTGTGTGGCGCCTGAGTATTAGCCAAAGGTCTAATCAGGCGCCGGCGCGCGTGCGTGTAAACTCACCACTTACTTTGCGTGGAGAAGTATTTTGACCGAGGCAGCAGACAACGTATCACCCGAATTCACGGCACATATTCACCGGGAAAAGATTCGCTTACTGCGGGCGCAGCTGCCCTTTGTGCTGATCGCGGTGATTTTTGTCGCCACGGGTCTAGCCATCATTTTCTGGAATGTGGTGGAGACATGGATAGTGGCGTCATGGGTGGGGGCGCAGTACGGGCTCAGCCTGCTTCGCTGGTGGTTGTCCGTACGTTTCGATCAGGTGGATCTCGATGACGACGAAGCACGCCGTTGGGGCTGGATCTTTGCGCTGGCATCGGGGGTATCAGGCTGTCTGTGGGGCAGCACAGCCTTTCTCTTCATGCTGCCGGACAACCCTTTTTACCTCATCAGCCTGGTCATGATCATCCTCGGTATGGCCGCTGGCTCCATGCCCTCGCTGTCGGCCTATTTGCCGGCCTATTTGCCGGCCTATGCCTTCTATATCGTGCCGACGCTGATCAGTCTGAGCTGGAGTCTGACCGGGATTGGTGAGCAGGGCTACATCCTCGCAACCCTGACTCTGGTTTTCCTGGGGGTGAACCTGATGTTTGCCCGTAACGTGCATGATTCTCTGGTGCAGTCCCTGCGGCTGCGCTTTGAAAATCTGGCACTGGTAAAACAGTTACGCGAGCAGAAGGCCATTGCCGAGCAGGCAAACCGGGCCAAGTCACGTTTTCTGGCGGCCGCCAGTCACGACCTGCGTCAGCCGCTGCACGCACTGGGCCTGTTTGTCGATGCCTTGAGGGGGGTGCGGGATGAGGCCACGCGTACCCGTTTGCTGTCGCAGGTGGACGCCTCACTGGATGCCCTGGGAAAATTATTCAATGCCCTGCTGGACATTTCGCGTCTCGATGCCGGGGTGGTGGAGGCACAGGTGGAGGACTTCCCCCTGGCGCGCGTGCTGAAAAAGCTGGAGGGGGAGTTCCGTGCCCTGGCGGAGCAGAAGGGGCTGAAATTCCGTTTGTTGCCTTGTCGTGTGGTGGTGCGATCCGACCCTCTGTTGCTGGAGCGTATTCTGCGCAACCTGATCAGTAATGCCATTCGCTACACGGAGACAGGCCGCGTAAGTGTGGGTTGTCGCCGCCGCACGGGCTTGGTGGAGGTACAGGTGTGGGATACCGGGCGCGGCATCCCCGGTGAGGATATCGGGCATGTCTTCGATGAATTTCAGCAGCTCGACAATCCCGAGCGTGACCGCGCTAAGGGCCTCGGTCTGGGCCTGGCCATCGTAAAACGCTTGTGTGAACTGCTGGATTATCCCTTGCAGGTGCATTCAACGCTGGGTAAGGGCTCGGTGTTTTACATCGGCCTGCCCCTGGGCCGCATCGAGGCGGTACTGGAACGACGTAGCGGTATGACGCTACCGAACCTGCAGGCCGCACAGCGGGTGGTGTTGGTGATCGATGACGAGGTGGATATCCTCGAAGGCATGCGTGAGATTCTGCTGCGCTGGGGTTTCGGGGTGCTGGTGGCGGAATCGTTGCAGCAGGCGGAGCAGGTATTGGCGGCCCATGGGCGTGGGCCGGACGCCATTTTAGCCGATTTGCGTCTGCGGAATTATCACACCGGCATCGAGGCCATCGAGGCCCTGCAAGCCACCTATGGCGCTCATGTGCCGGGCCTGATTCTCACCGGCGACACGGCCCCGGAGCGTTTACAGATTGCCGGCACGGCGGGCTATCGGGTGTTGTACAAGCCGGTCAAGCCAGCGCGCCTGCGGGTGGCCCTGCAGCAGCTGTTGGCAAGCCGTCCGGATGATCCTGAATTAATCCCGGATGATTCAGTTTAACGGGGTATCACTGGCCAGCAGGCCGAGGCGTTGGGCCTTCTGTGCACATTCGGTGCGGTTACTGACCTTGAGTATCTGAAACAGCGCGCCGAGATGGGCCTTGACCGTGTGCTCGGTGAGATTCAGTCGTTGTGCGATCTGCTTGTTGGCGAGGCCCTGAGCCAGCAGGCTCAGCACCTGGCGCTGGCGTGAGGTGATGCCCTGACTGGCAGGAATCTCATCGTTCGCGACGAGCCGGTCGATATGTGCGCGGATGTCGTCCGGCAGATAGATCTCGCCTTCGTCGAGCACCTCGTGGATGGCGTCCAGCATCTGCACGGCATGATGCGACTTGGGAATGAAGCCCAGGGCGCCAGCGGCGAGGGCGGCGCGAATCTGGTGCAGATTTTCACTTGCGGAGACCACGATCACCGGCACCATGATGGCTTCTTCGCGCAGGATGTGCAGCAGGCCCAGTCCATCGGTATCGGGTAGCCCCAGATCGAGCAATAACAGATCGAATTCGATTTCCCCGCGCAGCAGTTGCAGGGCCGCCTCACCAGCCTCGGCACAATGAACCTGCACGGTTTCGTCCAGTTGCGAGAGGATGTGACGCATGCCGGCGAGAAACAACGGGTGGTCATCGGCGAGCAGTATTTGCATGGGCTTTCCCCCGTTTCCCATGTTTGTTATTTATGCCAGAAGGCCGGGCTGAGCAATACCAGCAGGGTGAAAATTTCCAGCCGCCCCAGCAGCATGGCGAAACACAACATCCACTTGGCGACATCATTGATGGAGCTGTAGTTGGCACCCACTTCACCGAGGCCCGGGCCAAGATTGTTCATGGTCGCGGCGACGGCGGAAAAGGCTGAAACCTGATCCATGCCAGTCGCCATGATGACCAGCATGATAACAGCGAAGGAGCCGACATAGAGGGCAAAAAATCCCCACACCGCATTGATGACGTGTTCCGGCACGGGTTTGTTGCCGATCTTGACCGGACGCTGGGCATTGGGATGGATGAGGCGAAACACCTCACGCATGCCCTGTTTTATCAGCAACAGGAAGCGGATCACCTTGATGCCACCGCCGGTGGAGCCGGCACAGCCGCCGATAAAGCTGGTGAACAGCAACAGTACCGGTAGAAAACCGGGCCAGGCGTAGTAATCGGTCGTCGTGAAGCCGGTAGTGGTGCCGATGGAGACGGCCTGGAATATGCCGTGATGCAGGGACGTGGCGAAGCCATCGAAGGTGCCGGTGAAGTACAGGTAGAGACTGGAAATGGTCGCACTGGTCACGAGTACGGCGGCGTAGGTGCGTACCTCCGGATCCCGCAGGTAGGGGCGTGGGCTGTTACCGCGCCAAGCGACAAAGTGAATGGCGAAATTAATCCCGGCCAGGAGCATAAAGACCACCGCCACGGACTCGATGACGGCGCTGTTGAAATAGCCGATGCTGGCGTCGTGGGTGGAAAAGCCACCGATGGCGATGGTGGAAAAGCTGTGGGCGATGGCGTCGAAGGGCGTCATGCCCGCCAGCCAATAAGCGACGGCGCAGGCCACGGTGAGGCCCAGATAGATATACCACAGAGCCTTGGCGGTCTCGGTGATGCGCGGCGTGAGCTTGGCGTCTTTCATGGGGCCCGGCGTCTCGGCGCGATACAGGGACATGCCACCGATGCCCAGCATCGGCATGATGGCCACCGCCAGCACGATGATGCCCATGCCACCCATCCACTGTAATTGCTGACGATAGAACAGGATTGAGTGTGGCAAATCATCGATGCCGGTGATCACCGTGGCGCCGGTGGTGGTCAGTGCGGAGATGGACTCGAAGACGGAATCCGTCAACGACATTTGTGGATAGTCCGAGAGTATGAAGGGCACCGAGCCGGACAGACCCAGCACCAGCCAGAACACCACCACGATGATAAAACCACCGCGCAGGCGCACCTCCATGTTGGCGTTGCGCACCGGCAGCCACAGCACCGTGCCCAAGCTGAGGATGGCGGAAAAGGCGGTCAGAAAAGGGACGATGGCACCGTCGCCGTACCACAGGCCGACGGCTACCGGTGGCAGCATGCTGAGGCTGAAGACCATCATCAGCAGACCGACGATGCGTTGTATGGTATCGCGTTGCATAATGCGCTACAGGAAGGTGGCGCTGACCTGGAACAGGCGCTCCACCTCTGGGATACGCTCTTTGTCCACGACGAACAGAATGACGTGGTCTTCGGCCTGAATCACCGTATCATGATGGGCGATGATGACTTCGTCTCCGCGCACGACGGCGCCGATGCTGGCTCCCGGTGGCAAATCGATGTCTTCGATGGTGCGGTCGACCACCCGCGAAGACAATTTGTCGCCATGGGCCACGGCCTCGATGGCCTCGGCGGCACCGCGGCGCAGTGAATGCACGGCAGTGACATCGCCACGGCGCACATGGGTGAGCAGGCTGCCAATGGTGGCCTGCTGCGGCGAAATAGCGATGTCGATAATGCCGCTCTGCACCAGATCGACGTAGGCCGCACGGTTGATCAGCGCCATCACTTTCTTTGCACCGAGGCGTTTGGCGAGCATCGCGGAGAGAATATTGGCCTCGTCATCGTTAGTGACGGCGCAGAACACATCGGTGTGGTTGATGTGTTCGTCCAGTAACAATTCCTCATCAGCGGCATCGCCGAGCAGTACCAGGGTCTTTTCCAGTTCCTCAGAGATCTTTTTTGAACGCTCCGGATTGTGGTCGATGAGCTTGACCTGATACTTGTCTTCCAGGGTCTTTGCCAGGCGGATGCCGATGTTGCCGCCGCCGGCGAGGATGATGCGCTTGACCGGCTTGTCGAGGCGCCGCAGCTCTTTCATCACGACACGGATGTGGCGCTTGGCGGCAATAAAAAACACCTCGTCGTCGGCCTCGATGACCGTATTGCCTTCGGGCACGATGGCCTGGCCGCGGCGGTAGATGGCGGCAACACGGGTCTCGATGCCGGGCATGTGTTCACGCAGGGCTCTGAGTTCATGACCCACCAGCGGGCCGCCGTAATAGGCCTTTACCGCCACCAGCTGTACCTTGCCGCTGGCAAAATCGAGTACCTGTAGGGCACCCGGGTGTTCGATGAGGCGCTGCACGTAATCGGTAACCAGCTGCTCGGGGCTGATCAGCACATCTACCGGCAGTGCCTCCTGGGTAAACAATTGCGGATGCGAGAGATAGCCGACGCTGCGCACACGGGCGATCTTGGTGGGGGTGTGGAACAGGGTGTAGGCGACCTGGCAGGCGATCATATTGATTTCGTCGCTGTTGGTGACGGCGAGGATCATGTCGGCATCCTCGGCGCCGGCGCTGGCCAGTACCTCCGGGTGGGCCGCCTCGCCCTGTACGGTGCCGATGTCGAGGCGGTCACGCAGGGCATCGAGCTTTTCGCTGTCGACATCGACAACGGTAATGTCGCTGGCCTCGCTGGCGAGGACTTCTGCGACCGATGTGCCGACCTGGCCGGCACCGAGGATGATGATTTTCATCGCGTTTCTAATTCGGGCTCTTTTTTATTCTGTGTGTTTTGTGGCTACTGCTGTTTGTCACGCCGGGTATCGATTCCCAGTGATTTCAGTTTTCTGTACAGGTGGGTGCGTTCCATGCCCACCTGCTTGGCCACTTTGCCCACGCTCCAGTCCGCCTGCTGCAGGTGATATTCCAGATAGGCCTTTTCAAACTGCTCACGCGCCTGTCGCAAAGGAAGATTGAAATTACTGGCAAGGGGTTTGGCATTTTCCTGCGGGCTGCTGAGGATGATCTCGACCTCATCCAGTTCGATCTGTGATTCCAGCCCCCCCACCAGCATGCGCCGCACCAGATTTTCCAACTGGCGGATATTGCCCGGCCAGTGATAGTGACGCAAGCGATTCTGTGCCGCCACGGAAAAACTGCGGTAAGGCAGGCCCTCCCTGTCGCCAAGCAGATTAACATAATACTGCAGCAGCTCGGTGACGTCTTCGGCGTGTTCGTGCAGCGGCGGGATGCGGATCGGCGCCACGTCCAGCAAATGGTAGAGATCCTCGCGGAAACGTCCGCCATGCACCTCTTGCTCCAGGCGGTAACGGGTGCCGGCGATAATGCGTACATCCAGGTGCTGCACTTCACTGCCGTTGATGCGCACCCATTGCCGGGTGGTCAATGCCGCCGTGAGGTTTTCCTGCAGGTCAGCATCCAGCTCAGCGACGTCACCGAGATACAGAGTGCCACCACGGCATTGTTCCAGCAAACCCGGGGTAATACCGTCGACACTCTCGCTACCGAGCAGCAGAGCGGCGCCGTTGCCGTCACGGAAACTACAACTGTGGATGTCCATGAAGGGGCCGTTGCGACGCTTGCCACAGCCATGCAGATATTGGGCGCAGAAGGTCTTGCCACTGCCGGGTTCGCCGATCAGCAGTACCGTGGTGTCGAAGGCGGCGGCGTGTTCGAGGCGTTCACGCAGGTGCTGCATCTGCGTACTTTTGCCCAATGGCGCGCTGTAGCGGGGCTGGTTTTTGGGGCCTGTGGATGGCGTCGTGGCGAGGGCTTTTTCCACCGTGTGCAACAGTTTGGCCAGTGACAGCGGTTTTTCGATGTAGTCCTTGGCGCCCAGCCGCGTGGCCTCGACGGCGGTCTCCACGGTGCCATGGCCGGACATCATCACCACCGGGACTTGCAGGCCCATGTCGGCGGAGAATTCTTTCAGCAGACTGATGCCGTCGATATCCGGCATCCAGATATCGAGCAGGATCATGTCCGCTTGTTGGCGGCGCATGACCTGCCGGGCGGCATTGCCATTTTCAGCGGTAATAACGGTGTAACCCTCGTCTTCGAGGATGTCCTTGACCGAACTGCAGATATCCGGCTCGTCGTCCACAACCAGAATGGTGGCCTTCATGATGAATCTGTGTTCCTTGAAATCAATAGCCCGGATTAACGGTTTTTCACCCGAGTTGGATGTAATTGCGTCACATTGTCAGCAGGCTGTTTCAGGGCCGGCAAGCGTACCACTACACGGGCGCCGGCACGGGTGTTTTCGGCAAACAAGTTGCCCATGTGTTCTTCGACGATACGCTTGACCACCGCCAGTCCCAGCCCGGTACCGCGGGGCTTGGTGGTGGCGTAGGGCTCGAAGAGTTTGTCGAGCATGTCGTCGGGGATGCCCTGGCCATTGTCTTCGATGGCCAATTCGACAACGGTCTTCGAGGTCTCCTTGCGGCTGGTCAGGGTAATGCGGATTTGTGCATCGCTCTGCCCGGAAAGCGCGTCGATGGCATTGCGGATCAGGTTATGCAACAGTTGCCGCAGGCGCCCGGGATCGGCCTCCACCGACGGCAAATTTTGCTGTTCTTCGAAGTGAAAGGAAACCTGAGTGCCATAGCCACGATACAGGTCAAGCACTTCACGAATGAGTTCGCCGAGGGACAGTGGGCGCAACTGAATTTGAGGCGTTTTGGCGTATTCTGAAAAGGCCTGCACCATTTCCTTCAGCGCCTGCACCTGCTGCACGATGGTGTGCGTGGAGCGGTCGAGCACCTCGGCGTCCTCTGCATCCATACTGTCGAGATATTTGCGCCGCAGACGCTCGGCGGAAAGCTGGATGGGGGTCAGCGGATTCTTGATCTCGTGCGCCAGCCGCCGCGCCACTTCACCCCAGGCGGCATCGCGCTGGGCCTGTACCAGCTCGGTCACATCCTCCAGCACCACCACGTAGCCGGCGGGGATACCCTCCATGCCGGGTAGCCGGGTGCCGTGGCAGGTAATGATCTTGTGTCCACCACTGCCATACAATGAGACCTCTTCGCGCCAGTCGGTCTCCGTCTCATTGAGGTGTGGCAGCAGGGTTCGCACGAATTGGGCGACTTCCGGGTAATCTGTTTCAAGTTTTGTGAGTTTGTGTCCGGCGCTGTAATCAAGATTGATACCGAGGATATGGCTGGCGGCGGCGTTTACGGCACGCACGGTAAGCTCGCGATCCAGGGTCATCACGCCCGATGACAGGCGTCCCAGCACGGCGCGCAGATAGGCGCGTTCGCGGTCGGCCTGACGCTGGCTGCGCATGACCTGATCCTGGGCTTCGGCGATGCGCTGGGTCATTGCGCTGAATGACTGTACCAACGAGCCCAGTTCGTCGTTACTGGTGACAGGCAGTTTCTTGTGATAATTACCGGCCGCCACGGCGCGTGTGCCAATGGCCAGGATGCGAATCGGCGAGACCAGACGCTGGGCGAAAAAAAATGCCGCCCACACCGCCGACAGCAGGGTGACCAACAGAATCAGAAACAGGGTGAAGGCAAAGGTCTGCTTGAGGGGCTCGCGCAGATACATCAGTTCCTTGTACTTGGTGTAGGCCGATTGCACGCTCTCCGCCATCTGGCCGATACGTTCACTGACCGGATACAAGGCAATGAAGACCCTTGCCTTGCTGGCGCTGGCGGTCTGCTTGAGAGCGATGGCAACGCGGGTGTGCAGGCCCTGATTGCGGACCGGCGCCAGACCGATGTAGAACCTGTTGTCCCTGACCTGTTGCAGCACCGCCTCATCGGGCAGACTGGGAATAATGGTGCTGGGATCCGCACTGGAGGAAGCGATCACCCGGCCGTTGGATTGGGCGATCAGCAGTTCGCTGGCGCCGGATTTTTCGCGTAATTCATTGAGCCGGAAAAGCAACGCACCGTCATGGGTCTGTTGTAGTTGCCGGGCAAGGCTGCGGGTTTCCCTGAGTTTTTCGCGCATACGCATGTCGAGTGCGGATTTGCTCAACTCCAGTGCTTCGGTCATGGCGCGGTCGATGCGGACATCAAACCAACTGTCGATACCCTGCTGCATGAAACCTAACGAGAAGTAGAAGACAATGGAGACGGGTGTCACGGCCATGACGACAAAAATCAGCACCAGCCGGGTGGTAAGGCGTGAACCGGTGGCCGAACGGCGGTATTGATGGATCAGGCGCAGCAGGCTGACGCCGATCAGGCCGGTCAGCACAATCAGACCGAGGATGTTGATGACCACCAGCACGATATGCAGACGGCCGAACCGGGCGGAGTTTTCCGTGGCGGCGGATAGCAGCCACAGCGAGCCCAGCATGAAGACGCCCATCAGCGCGACCGGGATGAAACTGGTCGATATACGCCGTAACCAGGCGATGAAGGTGTTCATCACTGCATACCCAGATCCCAACTGTACCAGCCACTGGTCAGCCACCAATGACGCGATATATAGGCGCGCATGCGCAGGGGAACCGGCAGACTTTCAAAGTCCAGATAGGAGCGGATGCTGACCATGTAGTGTTTATCCGGGTCGAGGAGTCTGGCATCGATGATGGGCAGGCTGCGGATATCACCGAGGGCGCGCAGTGCGCTGATTAAGGTTGAGTAGCTGGCTTCGTGTCCGCTGTTGAGGTTACGCAGCAGGTATTGCTCGGTGAGGGCGAAATACTGGATGGTGGTGCGTTGTTGGAGGCTGGCGATGTTCTCGTCCCACAGGTAGCGGCGCGGCCCGCGGACGTCGATATCCAGGGCAAAGGTCAAGGGAACGCCGTTATCCAGGGCCTCCAGCACCTTTTTCGGCAGTGCAAAGGTGAGGAGGGCATCGAGGCGGTAGACGCCGTCTTTCAGGGTGGTCTTTGCACCCTGTACACTGAACGGCTGCGCCGCCGACAGCGGGCCGGCGCAGATCAGCAGTGCACACAGCCAGCCCAGCAGATGACGGCCGCGCCACCGGAACTGGCGCATCAGCGGCGGGCTGTGGTGCGTTTGTGTAAGCATGCGTAGTAAAAACCGTCCATTTGGGCCGTACCGCCGGGCAGAATCTGGTGGCCGATGCCCGTAGGGCGGCCCCCGTCTGCGTCGATGGCCCGGTGCTCGGCATCGGGCCGTTCGGCGATGAAGCTGCTGACGCGCTGTTCGTTTTCCTGCGGCAGCACGGAGCAGGTGGCGTACAACAGGATACCGCCCGTGCGCAGCAGAGGCCAGATGGCGCGCAGGATCTCCCCCTGCAACTCTAGCAGAGTTTCGATATCTTCCGGACGCCGCAGCAGCTTGATGTCAGGATGACGACGGATAACCCCGGTGGCGGAACAGGGAACGTCGAGCAGGATACGGTCAAAGGGGCGGCCGTTCCACCAGTCTTGCGGCTGGCGTGCATCGCCGCGACAGGTGGTTGCGGTCAGGCCGAGGCGCTGCAGGTTATCCGTCACCCGTTGCAGGCGTTGGGCCTCGATGTCCACGGCCAGTAGGTCGATGTCGTCGTTACGTTCGAGCATGTGCGCGGTCTTGCCACCGGGGGCGGCGCACACATCCAGCACCCGCTCACCGGGCCGGGCATCCAGCAGCGCAGCGGCCAGTTGCGCCGCCTCGTCCTGCACCGAGACCGTACCCTCGGCGAAACCCGGCAGCAGGTTGACATCAACAGCCTGTTGCAGGCGGATGCCACAGTCACTGGCGGTGGTTACCTCGGCACTAATGCCGGCCTGTGCAAGGGTTGACAGATAGTCGCTGCGCGACTGTCTGCGTGTATTGACGCGCAGGGTCATGGGTGCACGTTCGTTATTGACGGTAAGGATCTGCTGCCAGTCGTCCGGCCAAGCCTGGCGCAGAGCGTCGATGAGCCACTGGGGATGCGCCCAACGGCCGGGTTCACTGTCGTCGGCCTTGGCCAGCAGCGTTTCGCGCTGACGCTGGAAGTTACGCAGCACGGCATTGAGCAGGCCGCGCGCCCAGCCCTTGCCCAGCGCGTTGACGGCGCCAACGGTCTCGGCCACGGCGGCGTGAGCGGGCATGCGCATGGCGGTGAGCTGGTGCAGGCCGAGCAGGATCAAGGCCTGCACGTCGCGGTCTTTTTTGCCCAGCGGCTTGCGCAGCAGGGCGCCGGCGATGTGTTCGAGGCGCGGCCAGGCGCGCAGAGTGCCGTAGCAGAGTTCCTGAATCAGGGCGCGGTCGTTGTCGCGGGCGCGGGGCAGGTTGTCGTCGAGGACGGCGGTGAGCGAGGCGCCGTTGACGACGCGGGCAAGGATTCTGGCCGCGAGGGCGCGGGGATTCCGATCCTTCACCGTGCGCCCAGTCGCTTGCCCAGCAGACTGTGAGCATTGAGGTAGTCGGCGGCGTCGATGGGTCGTCCGCCGGGCAATTGCAGGCGGGTGACACGCAGCAGGCCGTTGCCACAAGCCACGTCGATGCCGTCGCGACCTTCGGCCACCACCGTGCCAGGGGGGGCATCGCTGCCGCCATCGATGGCGTCGGCCAGCCAGATGCGCAGGTTCTGCCCCTGGTGGGGTGTGTGGGCGACGGGCCAGGGATTGAAGGCGCGCACTAAGCGGGCCAACACCGTGGCGGTCTGCTGCCAGTCGATCTGCGCTTCAGCCTTGTCCAGCTTGGCGGCGTAGGTGGATTGCGCGTCGTCCTGCGGTTCGGGCCGGAGAGTGCCGGTCTGCAAGCCGCGCAGGGTATCGAGCAGGGCCTGTGCGCCGAGGGTGGCGAGGCGATCGTGCAGGGTCTGCGCGGTATCGTCGGGGCCGATGGGAGTGTGGGCCTTGCGCAGCATGTCGCCGGTATCCAGGCCCTCGTCCATCTGCATGATGGTGACGCCGGTCTCGGCATCGCCGGCGAGGATGGCGCGCTGGATGGGTGCGGCGCCACGCCAGCGCGGCAGCAGGGAGGCATGTACATTGAGGCAGCCCATGTGCGGGATGGCAAGCACCGCAGCGGGCAGGATCAGGCCATAGGCGACAACAATCATCACATCGGCGTCGAAGGCGGCCAGCTCGGCCTGTGCCCCGACGTCGCGTAGAGTCTTGGGTTGCAGCAGCGGGATTTCGTGAGCCAAGGCCAGCGTTTTCACCGGGCTGGCCTTGAGCTTGCGACCGCGACCGGCGGGGCGGTCGGGCTGAGTATAGGCGGCGCTTATACGGTGCGGCGAATCCAGCAGGGCTTGTAGACTGCAAGCGGCGAATTCCGGTGTGCCGGCAAAGATAACGTTCAGGCCTTCGGGCACAGAGTGTTCCTTCTAATGATGGGGGTGGTGCAGACCGGACTCACATGGCATGCAGGCGCTGCTTTTCCAGCTTCTTGCGGATGCGATTGCGTTTGAGGGCGGAAAGGTGGTCGACGAACAGCTTGCCGTCGAGATGGTCGATTTCGTGCTGGATGCAGACGGCCAGCAGGTCGTCGGTCTCCAGTATGATGGCCTGGCCCTCGCGATCCAGGGCGCGCACACGGATGTGCTCGGCGCGGCGAACCTGCTCATAGATACCGGGCACGGACAAACAGCCCTCTTCGCTCTTTTCACTGCCCGTGGCCTTGATGATCTCCGGGTTGATAAGACACAGGGGTTGATTCCTGTCTTCCGAAATATCGATGACAATGATGCGCTTCAGGATGTTGACCTGCACCGCAGCGAGACCGATACCCGGAGCCTTGTACATGGTTTCAAACATGTCGTCGACGATGCGACGGATGCCGGCATCCACCGTAGTGACGGGTTTGGCCTTCTGGCGCAGCAGTGGGTCGGGAAAATGCAAAATGTTCAGCACTGACATGTGAAGTCCATCAATAAAAAGTCTGAATGCCATCAAAGATATACGATCAAGAGCCGATGATTATACGCAGGTAGCCGGTCATCCGGTAGAAAGCAAATTCAATTCGAGTGAAATTTTGCCGCTATCTCTTTCATTTTCTTTTATTAATAATGCGGCGTACAACGCTGACGTCACTGGAGTCCAAGGGATGATTCGTCTACACTCGGGCAAATCGATGAACAGAGGGATGACGATGTCGAAAAGAATGCTTCTGGGCCTGTTGCTGTGCCTCAGCATGGGCGTGGTGCTGGCCGACACGATCAAATTGAAATCCGATCACCCTGACCGCTATGTGGTCGTCAAGGGCGATACCCTGTGGGATATTTCCGCGCGTTTTTTGGAAAGCCCCTGGCGCTGGCCCGAGGTGTGGAGCTTCAATCCACAGATCAAGAACCCGCATCTGATTTATCCGGGTGACGAGGTCTATCTGGACTATGATGCCCAGGGCCGGCCGATTTTGCGTGTACAGCGTGGCGCACCGACGGTGAAGCTGTCACCCAAGGTACGTGCTGAGCGCGTAGATACTCCCATTGCCACTATTCCACTGGATGCCATCAGCCAGTTCCTCGGCCAACCCCGGGTGCTCAGTGAACGCGAAGTGGCGGATTCCGCCTATATCATTTCCGGTAGTGATCAACGCCTGATCTCCGGTGCCGGCGATACCATCTATGCCCGCGGCCTGGTGCCGGGACAGGATCCAAAGTCGCGTTATAGCGTATTGCGTGTGGGGCAGCCCTACCGCAACCCGGGGGCCGCCCGTGGTGATATCCTCGGCTATGAAGCCCTGCATGTCGCCGATGCCGTTGTCGATGAGTTTGGTGATCCCAGCACTCTGCGCATTATTCATTCCAATCGCGAAACCCTGGTGGGTGACAAGTTGGTGCCCAAGGGAGTGGATGGTGTCGACCAGGCCTTTCTACCGCACTCACCGGATATCCCTATTGAAGGCAAGATTATTTCCGTGGTGGATGGCGTCTCGCGTATCGGCCAGTTCCAGACCGTTGTGCTGAACAGGGGCGAGCAGGATGGACTGGAAACGGGCCACGTGCTGGCGGTGTATCAGAGCGGCGCGGTGATTCGTGACAATTTTGCTGAAAAGCGGGGCGAAAAGGTCACTCTGCCGGATATTCGCGCGGGTATCGTGCTGGTCTTTCGCACCTTTGACCGCGTGAGTTATGCGCTGGTCATGGAATCCGAAAAGGCCATGCGCCTCTACGACAGCGTGCGTAACCCCTGATTTCGACCTGCCCGGACGGGATATCCGGGCTGCATGGAGGATGTCGGCAATGGATGGGCCGAACACTGGGGCCGTGCCCCCTGATGATCTACGCTACTGGCTGGCGCTACACCGAACCCCCGGCCTGGGTGCGATCACGTATCAGCGCCTGCTGGAGCAGTTTTCCTCTCCCCGTGAATTCTTTGCCTTGCCCGCGTCCGAGCGACGTTGCGCACTGCCTCTGCCACCGGCCGGCCGGGCCTTTCTCGCGGCACCCGCTTGGGATAAAGTCGAGCCTGACCTGCGTTGGGCGGAAGATGAATCCCACACTGTTCTGACACTGCATGACCCCGCCTACCCACAGCTGCTGCGAGACATTGCGGATCCACCGCCACTGCTGTTCGTGTGTGGGGATCCTGCCCTCCTCTCCCGGCCGCAGCTCGCTATCGTTGGCAGCCGTAACCCCAGCGCGGGCGGACGCAGCCTGGCGGAAGACTTTGCCTTTTCCCTGTGTCGCTCCGGCCTGGCCATCACCAGTGGCATGGCGCTGGGCATCGATGCCGCGAGTCACCGGGGGGCATTGCGGGCAAAGGGCGGGACGGTTGCCGTGGCGGGTACCGGCCCGGATCGCATCTATCCGGCCCGGCACCGGAGTCTGGCGCAGGCCATCGTGGCGCAAGGCGCCATCATCAGTGAATTTTCACCCGGCACGCCGGCACGGCCGGGCCATTTTCCACGCCGCAACCGTATTATCAGTGGCCTGAGTCTCGGTGTGCTGGTGGTGGAGGCCGCCTGCAAGAGTGGCTCCCTCATTACAGCTCGCCTGGCCGCGGAACAGGGGCGGGAGGTGTTTGCCCTGCCCGGCTCTATTCATAATCCTCTGGCACGGGGTTGTCACCAGCTGATCCGGCAAGGCGCGAAACTGGTGGAAGAGATTGGCGACGTCCTGGAGGAACTGGGGCCTCTGGCAGCAGTCACAGGGTATAAATCCGCAGGCGTCGAGGGGAATATGACCGATATCGACACATTGCCTGCCGAGCAGCTGCAACTGTTGACATCGCTGGGTTTTGAGCTGGCAAGCATTGACACCCTAGTGGAGCGCAGTGGATTGACGGCGAACGTTGTTTCCTCCATGCTTTTAAACATGGAGTTGCAGGGACGCGTCACATCAAGCGGTGGCCGATACTGCCGCGTCGACAAAAGTAGGTAATCATGAAAGAAGATGTGCTTGATGTACTGATGTATCTGTTTGAGAACTACATGGACGATGACGCCGCTCTGGATGAAGACCCGGAAACCTTGCGGGTTCAACTCCGGGAGGCGGGTTTTCTTCATTCAGAGATCAGTAAGGCATTTACCTGGCTGGAAGACTTGGCCCTGGCCCAACGTGATACGACGCCACAATCGGTTCAGACCGGTCGTTCCATTCGCGTGTTCAATGCCAGCGAAGAAAAAAAGCTGGATATCGAAAGCCGTGGATTCCTCATTTTTCTCGAACAGATGGGTGTGCTGGATGACGCCAGCCGCGAACTGGTCATCGACCGCATCATGGCGCTGGAGTCAATGGATATCGATCTGGAACAGGTGAAGTGGGTGGTGCTGATGGTGCTGTTCAATCAGCCGGGCCTGGAAGAGGCCTTTTCCTGGATGGAAAACATGGTGATGGAAGAGTCCCAGCAATCTCTGCACTGATTCCGCACGGTACGAAAAAAACCTCCTGTCTCACGCGTGGCAGGAGGCTTTTTTGTCTCTTGACGTTTTTCCAATACCCATGCTGCGTGAGCCGCAAAACCTGGGCTACGTTTCTGAGACCGACCTGATACACACTACCACCGCGGCACCCCTACCCCAAGCTTGAAATCCTATCTTATTGTTTATTTGATATTTATTCGTCTCGCTTTACGATAAAACCACCGTCTTTAGGCGGTCGGATTTATCCGTGCCGCTTGTTGTATGGGTGTTGAAGGTGCGTATGAAGGCACGTTGTTTCGGTCGTCACCGTAGAATGCTGGCGAGCGGTAGCAAACCGCATCCGGATTGCCAAGAATCATGGCGGGGCTCGGTTTAAAGAACGGGTCTTCCTCTGGGAGCATAATCAATGACTTGCATGAAGTACGGCTCAAATATGGGCAGGGGGTGTTCTGTCAACCCTGCCGGGTTCAATCCACGGCGGGGACAAACGGATCGGCGTAAATGTCCTTGAATGAGGCGCCTGCCAGAAAGGCCTTTTGACGGGCGGCTTTCACCATGTCTTCGCGGCCACACAGATAGATACGCCAGCCGCCCAGTTTGCCGATCTCTTCCAGCGCCTTTTGATCTGCGCGCCCAACGGTCATTCCCTGTGGCGCGGCACCCCGGGAGACGCAGGGGTGGTAGTGAACATTGGTGTGGGTGGTATCCAGTGCCTTCAGTTCATCGATGAGATACAGGCCCTCCGCCGTACTACTGCCATGATAGAGGTGGATCTCGCCCTGGTGAGCTTGGCGCAGGGCGTCACGCAGGATGCCATAGAGCGGAGCCAGCCCGGTGCCGGTGCCGATCAGGAGCAGGTTTTGCCCGGGCTGGCCCGGGGTATAGAAACAGTCACCGGTTGCCGGACTGATACTGACCCGGTCACCGACTTGCAGGGCAGTGTGTGCCCAAGCGCTGACCTTGCCGGCGGGGATATGGCGAATGTGCAACTCCAGAAAGTCGTCGTCATCCGGGAGACTGGCCAGCGAATAGCTGCGCTCGACGCCGTCGGGGTTTTGCAGATTGAGGAACTGGCCGGGGAAATAACTGTAGTTCTCCGGCCGCACCAGCCGTACACGGAGAACATCGGTATTGAGCATGTCCAGCGCCAGTACGTCGGTTTCCACGCTCTGAAAATCCTTGCCCGGCCGGGTGATGGCAATGTCTTCTTCCGCAACATAAGAGCACATGAGGAAATAGTTCTGCGCCTTCAGGACATCCTTGAGGCCTTTTTGCGATGCTTCCGAAGGTGTGCCCTCCTTCATCACCATCATGCAGCTCTGGCAGACGCCTGCGCGACAGGAGTAATTGACGGATACATCATGCCGGATCAGGCAATCAAGAACCGATTCGCCCTCTTCAGCCAGATATTTCCGGCCATCAAATGCTATTTCTGGCATAACGTATCCGCTGAGTGTGGTGGGTCAGTACCCCATCAAGGTGATAATTGACGGGTTCAGTGGGCCTGTCAGCATCCAGGACTGCGTTCCGCCTCTCGTCCAAAGCGCCTACTGTTGGCGCCGTGCTTGACAAGGGAGTAACCCTTGCCTGCGCACGGCGCCTTGCCGCAGAACATGACAGGAATGCTGAACCCGACAATATAACCTGAACGGAGCACTAGTGTGGTGTAACGTATAAAGTGCACCTATCAGAGGCCCGCAAATGCCCCAAGACAAGGCGCAGTCCGCCGTTAATGGCCCCCTCCCTTAACAAGGACTGGAACGCAGGATTGGGGCATTTGCGGGCCTCCCTCCGGGCG
>DRKN01000154.1 GCA_011051755.1 Gammaproteobacteria bacterium | reverse complement strand
GCTGACAGATTTTTACGTTTTCCAGCCTGCTGGTGCGGTGAATTTTATGTATCACAAACATTCCAGGGAGAAATAATGACTCCAGATATGTATCAGATGTTTGGTTGTGGCGGCATGTCTTTGGTAGGGAAAATGTACCCTACATTTTCACAGCAAACAAAAACCTTGAAAATATACGGGAAAATAGCGGCTTTTCTTTGTGTCTCAATCTTTCAAGGGTGACATTTCTGCAAATAATAGTGTGGGTATTTTCAATGCCGCTTTTTGTCAGTGGTTGATCTACACCCCTTTCTCCCGACCTTTCTCCACCTCTGCCTGACCAGACTCATCGACGCCATGTAGCTGAAAGCTGTTTTTTTGCCAAATCAATTCCCAACACCTTGATTTGTCCTTTTGTGCTATCTTTCTTCATGGTTTGCCTCGCTATTGTTTTGATGTCGGATTGACGACGACACCATGGCTCATTTGAGGCCGTTTAGGGCGCGGGGCGAACATTCCATTAGGTCTTGACTTTTTTAGGCTATCGTTGATTATATAGATAGACCATTTTGAATAGGGCAAAAGAAAAGACCCTTATCTGTGTAACCGTTGGTGCTGCACTCGAACAATGGCAGTCCCATGGAAAGGTGCGAATATGCCAGAGACCCTGAAACAGTTAGGTTTGACGTCCTCCCCAGAACCGTCAGGGCCGGATAAGAATAACCATCTGACTTCATTATCGCTTAGAGCATCCATTCTTTTCTCAAAATGGAACTTGTAAACACTGACATATTCGGACTCTGTGCGTAATATGCCAGACGTGCTCTGGTATGAAGTAGCGACTTGCTCGTGGCATAACGCTTTTTTCTTCAAGTTGTTATTTTATGTGTAAAATGGACATTTAGGGCTTTTAACCAGCCAAATATAGATGAATTATTCTGTTTTTTCAATGAGTTATCGCGCCCCAACCTATGTTTCGCATGATTTTCAGGCTAAAGAATAAATATTGCTTATAACAACAAGTAGCTGGGTATGGCGTTAACGAATAAACAGGGGTTCAACCTAAATTTACATTTAATTTTTACCAAAAAAAGGACAATACAAAACATGCAAACAAAAACTCTTATTTCATTTACAGGAATTTTTTTACTATCTGGTTGTGCAAGCGTTAATCAGCTCCAATCTGACTCTAAAAATCAAGATTCTAATAAAACTATTAATCAACAGCGGGACTTGCTTGCAAAAAACACTACAGGCAAAGGGTTTGGTCCGCAGTCACCACGCGATATAGATTCAAGCATAGGAACTAACAACATCGTTTTCAGTTCTGCGCCTGACTTTACAAAAATGAACCTCTGTAACATACATTTTCACAAAAATGCTGAACATCGTGGCGGTGAGTTTACAAAATATTCTGGCGATGGTGATGGCCAAGGTTATCAGAGTGGTTATATGTTTTCTGGCAATCTCAGAGCAGCAGAGTTAAAGCCTGTTGATAAAGAAATATGTCCAAGCCAATATGGCAGTCTTTCTCCTGGTGACACCATTGAAGTTCATTATGTTCATTCAACTGCACAGGTCACACCCGGCCCCACTTTGGGTGCTTGTCTGAATGACTCGATTAAAAACCCTCAATTACGTGTAGAAGCACAGGTATACGTATTGGTAACAGACAAAAAAGCTCAAAACTTTGGTGAATTGACCAAACATGGTATTAAAAATGGTCTCCATCAAGCATTGAACATCCCAAATAATACTGGAACTTCTATTCAGTACGCTGGATCGACTACTGGGCCTTCTTATAACGAATTTGGATCACCTTTCCAAGTTACATGGAGCATTCGCCCTAAAGTATTGAAAGTAAATATAGAAACCGTAGGTGAATGGTGTAAAGGCAATGTTTTTAATGAAGATCATGCACATGGCGTAAGAAATATTGTTGTTAATACTGATCTTTTATCAAAAATAAAGTGACTGCTTTAAAAAAAATGGGGTCAGCATGGCCGTATAGACTCCACTCTGGAAAAAATGGAAGACCCTGATGACACCAAGCGCTCAAAGATAAAAGAACACTGCCTTGCGGCGGTCATTATGACGAAGGTTCAGCAGAAAATTTCGGGCTGCTTTCGCTCAATGGATGGGATCTATACTTTTTGCCGGATTCGTGGGTATCTTTCCGACTTGCCGCAAGACTGGCATGAATCCAAGCAAAGCACTGAAACGGTTGTTGACTGGAGAATTACCTTCTTTTATCGATGAAGGTGCTGAATAATTACGCTGAAAGCTCTTTTTTGCCGGACCGATTCCCAACACCTTGATTTGTCCTTTTGTGCTATCTTTCTTCCATGGTTTGCCTCGCTACTGTTTTGATGTCGGATTGACGACGGCACCATGGCCCATTTAAGGCCGTTTAGGGCGCGGGACGAGCCATTCCATCAGTACAGGCAAGATCCCGCATTGCCGGTTCTATCCAGGCGCTGGCAGGCGTCATTTTGCTGGCTGTGGCGTTTCGGTTCTCGGGTGTAAAATTCAATGTCTTCGTCCTCTGTCTGTCCGTAACGGCTGGTGGCTCTGCGATAATAATCGGCGAAAAAAATCACTTAACCCATTTTCATGGCTTTCTCCTTTCCATCTGATGGTGGGTGATACATCTCCATCATGGCGCATTACGACGCCGTTTGTAGGGGGGGCCATCTCATCAGGCTACTGGCTAATTTTGTGGGGAGAGAGCTTTTTTGCCGCAGGGGCATGGGGTTACAGTGGATTCAAAATGGCCTGCCATTCCAGACATAGTGCAGCGAAGATCCGAATCCCGTACACGTCTTTACTTTAAAGGAGTAAAAAAAGAATAAAAAGGGTAGCGTCCCCTTTTAGTCCAAAAGGGTAGCGTCCCCTTTTAGTCCCCTTTTAGTCCCTTTTAGTCCTTTTAGACTTGTGCGGGTTTTCCGCAGGTGGTTTTTTCCCCGTGGCTTGGGATACTCTGTTGTTCAATCGCCGTTGACCGGTGTATTGTTTTTACACTCAGGCAATTAACATGTATCAGACTATGTATGACTTGAAGAAGGCCACCGTAATGCCGGATGACCATGCTATCCGGCAGACACTGAAATCCATTTTGCTTCTGGGGGGATTGTTTGCCCTCCTGAGTGGCTGCAGCAATGGCTCAGAAGACAATCCGCCCGTCCCCCGTTTTTCACTCAGCGGCACGGTGAGCAGCGCCGCGGGTTCTATCGTTGACAGTGATGTCAATGACCCCAGGGCCATCTACGAGCCCAATAACACCCCTGATGAGGCGCAGCCTATCCCCAGCCCGGTGATGCTGGGCGGCTACGTGAATGAAGCCGGTACGGGTTACGATGGCCCCTCGTTCTTGTCCGGTGATCGCTCGGATTATTTCCGCGTCAGCCTGGCCGCCAACCAGACCATTACTCTCAATATTGCCGATTTCAAGACGGGTGATCTGGATCTGTATCTATACGACAACAACGGCACTGACCTGATCAAAAAATCGACCGGTCTCGGCAAAACAGAAAGCCTGACCAACCTCCAGGCCGGAGACTATGTCGTTGAAGTGTACGCCTACTCCGGTTATACCAACTACGCCCTGGTCGTTGGTCAAAACATCGCCCCTGCCGCAACCAGCAGACGGGTATCGAGCGATGATTTCGTGCCCGGCGACGTTGTTGTGCGTTTCAAGGACACCGCATTGACCCTGAACAGCAACCAGACCCCGATGGCCCGGGCGGTCAGCCTCGGCCTGCACTTCAAGGCCGGCGCCAATGACCGGGCCATGCTGCTGGCGCTGGGCGACCTGCAAGACCGCCAGGCAAGCTTCCAGGCCCTGGGGATCACATCGGCAAAAAACGCTCGGCAGACCCGGCAATTCCGTTCGACGGATCCCAAAGAACAATTGAAGCTGGATACCCTGCAGGTGATCAAGGCCCTGCGCAAGCGCAACGACGTACTGTACGCGGAACCAAACTATATCCGCCGCGCCAAGCTGACGCCCAGCGATCAATATTACAAGCTGCAATGGCACTACCCGCTCATCAACCTGCCCGCCGCCTGGGAGGAGAGTACGGGCGAGGCCAGTGTTATCGTGGCCGTGATCGACACGGGCGTCCTGCTCGATCATCCCGATCTGGCCGGGCAGTTCTCGGCCGATGGCGGTTATGACTTCATCCGGAGTGACGCCATCTCCAAGGACAAACAACCGGGCATCGATACCGACCCCAATGACCCTGGCGACTCCGCCACCGGCGGCAGCTCCTTCCATGGCACCCATGTGGCCGGTACGGTTGCCGCGGCAACCAACTTTGACAGCGGAGGAAAAGGTGTGGCCGGCGTAGCCCCAGGGGTGAAAATCATGCCACTGCGTGTTTTGGGCACCGGTGGCGGCACCAGCTACGACATCCTCCAGGCGGTGCGCTATGCCGCCAGCCTGCCCAATGATTCCAACGATGTTCCCGCCAGCAAGGCCGATATCATCAATCTCAGCCTTGGCGGAGGCGCCTATTCCCAGGCGGAGCAGGCTGTCTATACCGATGCCCGTAACGCCGGAGTAATCATCATCGCGGCCGCCGGCAACGAATCCACCAGCAATCCCTCCTACCCCGCCGCCTATGCCGGAGTGATCTCCGTCAGCGCGGTGGATATCAACAAACAACTGGCGCCTTACTCCAACTTCGGCACCTCCATCGATGTGGCTGCGCCCGGTGGCAATACCGGTCGGGATATCAACGGTGACGGATATTCCGATGGCGTACTCAGTACCGCCGGCGACGACTCCGGCAACAACATTGCCTTTGTCTACAAATTCTATCAGGGCACCTCCATGGCCGCGCCCCACATGGCCGGTGTGGTCGCTCTGATGAAATCGATACACAGCGGCCTGACGCCCGATGATGTGGACAACCTGCTGATTAGCGGCGAGATTGTCGAAGACATTGGCGGCAGCGGTCGCGACGATCAGTTCGGCCATGGCCTGATCGATGCCCTCAAGGCCGTGGAGGAAGCCAAGGTTTTGGCAAATGGCGGCACCATCCCGGATAAGCCGCAACTCAGCGTGACCCCCGCCTCACTGAACTTCGGCGCCAGCCTCTCCAGCCTCCCCCTGTCGGTGGTCAATGGCGGCTCGGGGACATTGACCATTGTTGACCCCATCAGCGATGATGCGGACTGGCTGACGGTAACCGCCGACACCGTGGATGGCTCCGGGCTCGGCAGCTATCAGGTAACGGTGGACAGGACGAACCTGTCGGCAGGTACTTACACGGCCAGCATCACCGTCACACCGTCCGATAGCACTCTTCCCGCCGTCACGGTACCGGTCATCCAGCAGGTGGGCGGACAGGGCGCTACCAGCGACGTGGGTTATCACTACGTCCTGCTGGTTGATCCAAAGACCGGCAAGGCCATCAGCTCGCAATGGTCAGGCCTTCCTCAGGACGGAAACTATCACTTTCAGCTCGATGACATCCCCTTCCCCGAGGGACAGCAGTACACCATCTTCGCGGGAACCGACCAAAATAATGATGGCGTTATTTGTGATGCGGGCGAAGCCTGCGGTGTCTATCTGTCACGCAGCCAGCCCAAAACCATTGACGCCGATGACAGCCATAGCGGACTCAATTTCGTCTCCGGCTTCGGCATCGGCCTGCAGGGCCAGTCGACCTCGGCAATTCCGCCCCGAGGCATCGCCATCCCAAGACAGCAGACCAAGCAGGTGCAATGACCGTGACACGGTTCGCAATGATGACCGTATTGGGTGTGTTGGCGCTGCTGGCAAGCGCCTGTCAGTCATGGGCGGAGAGAGGCCCGCAGCAAGGCGGTAAACCCGCCGCAGAAGTCATATACACAAGTCAACACTGCGACCACAGCCAAACCGCCCCCTCGGCCACCTGGATAGACACTGCCCGGGAGCTGGAAACCCGTCTCCGTCAAATCCGCACGGGCATGCTGGGCGGCAAACCCATCGACCTGCCGGTGCTGGATTTTCAGCACGAGATCGCCTTACTGGTCGAGATGGGGCAGCGGCCGACACTGGGTTACCGGCTGGAGATGGCCGGGGCCAATGAACTACGCATTTCACAAGACCCGGCACGACTCACTCTGGACTGGTTACATCCCCCGGCAGATGCCCTCGTTGCCCAGGCGATCAGCAGCCCCTGTCTGCTGATCAGGCTCGAGCGGGGGAACTACACCTCGATACAGATTCTGGACAGGCAAGGCGTCGTCAAGACAAGCACGCATTGAGCCCCTCCCGGTAATCCGTGCGGTGTCCCGTGGCCGGCAAATCCAGTCTATTCTTCTTCCCGCCTGTTCTTCCGTCTATCCCAGACGCCGGTAAAATCGGGTGCCAGATCATGCCAGACGTCATCGGCGAAGCCACTACCGGCGCCGGCGTAGAGATCGACGACAAAATTCACACCTGCATCCTTGAGATGGCTGATTTCATCGCGGAAACGGGCAATGGCGGCAATGTGCCCGGTATAACCCAGGCGTCGCAGCAGGCGCGCGGCCTCCAGGTTTTCGTGCTCGCTGGGCATGGCCAGCATCACCAGACGCAACTGGTCGAAGTCCATGCGCATGCGTTCCCAGAATTCCGGATCGGTGGAGCTACCGAGGATCACCCGCCGGCCTGCGTCACAGTGTCGCTCGACGGCCTGTGCATTTTGGTCGATGCCCAGCACCAGATCACCCAGGCGCTGATGCAGGCTGTCGTAGGTGCCGAGCCCTACGCGCCCCATGCCGAGAACCAGCGCCGTTGCCGGCCCCGGGTCGATGCGTGCCTCCTCGGCGATGCGCTGGCCGGTCTCGAAACGCACCAGGTGGCTGCGCAGGCGGCCATAGAGGATGTGCGCGCTGCTGTTGAGTGGTGCAGCGCCGATGAAAGAAAGGGCCAGGGCGATGGCGATAATAGCCAACCATTCCGCCGGCAGCCAGCCGTTGGCGACCGCTACGGCACCGACGATGAGGCCAAACTCGCTGTAGTTGGCCAGACTGAGGCTAGAGAGAAAGGCACTGCGCGCGCGCAGGCGAAAGCGCGTGAACAACCATAAGAACAGCCCGGTCTTGAGCGGCACCAGCAGAACCAGCAGCAGAGCGATGCTCAGGGTGTGCAGGTTCAGGCCACCGGCGAGGCCAATGGTGAGAAAAAAGCCCACCAAAAAGAGATCTTTGAATCCCAGCAGGTGCTTGGCCAGTTCCGAGGCGCGTGGACTGCCGGCCAGCAGCAGACCGAGGATCAGGGCGCCGAGATCGCCCTTCACACCCACCGCCTCGAACACCAATGCGCCGCCCAGGGCCAGACTGAGACCGAACAGAATCTGCAATTCACCGTGTCCGGCGTGCGTCAGCAGTTGTCGTAGTAGGGGGCGCAGGGGGATCAGGCCGAGCAGCAGCAGCGCCCAGGGTGAGGGTATCTTGCCGGCGGAGATGGCCAGAAAGGCCACTGCGATGATGTCCTGTACGATCAATACGCCAATGGCGATGCGTCCGTAAAGGGCTGACATTTCACCGCTTTCCTCCAGCACCTTGACCGCGAATACGGTGCTGGAAAAGCTCAGAGCGAAGGCGATGACGGCGATGGTTTGTGGCGACAGATCGCTGAAGGTGCTGAGCCCGATCACGCCGGCGAGCAATAGCACGGCGGTCAGAAACAGCACGACCACAAGCATATGCAGGCTGGCCACGGCCCAGATCTGCGGCATCAGCAGGTTGCGCAGGCGCAGTTTGAGGCCGATGGTGAACAGCAGCAGGGTAACACCCAGCTCGGCGAACAGCTCAAGGCCGGGAGAGCTTTCCATCCCCAGCGCATAGAGCAGAAAGCCAGCAATAAGATAGCCGACCAGCGGCGGCAGGCCCATCTGCCGGGCACCCAGGCCGAGCAGAAAGGCGGCTGCGAGAGCAAGAATTTCTATCATGTGCGTGTGGTCATGAAAACTCGGCCACCACCGGGGCGTGATCCGAGGGGCGCTCCAGTTTGCGCGGTTCCTTGTCGACACCGCTGGCGATGCAACGTGCGCTCATGGCCGCACTGGCCAGCAGCAGATCGATGCGCAGGCCGCGATTACGGCGGAAACCGGCGGCACGGTAATCCCACCAGCTATAGACAGCCTCTTCCTGTTCGAAGATGCGAAAGCAGTCGGACAGGCCCAGATCCAGCAGGCGTTGAAAGGCCTCGCGCTCCGGTTGGCTACAGAGAATCTTATCCTGCCAGACCGAAGGGTCATGCACATCACGGTCGTCGGGGGCGATGTTGAAATCACCCACCACCACCAGGTTTTCGTGCTCACTCAGCTGCCGGTCGACGTAGTGAATCAGCGCCTCCAGCCATGCCAGCTTGTAGGCGTACTTATCCGAGCCGACCTCCGAGCCGTTGGGTACGTAAAGGTTGAGAAAACGGACTGCATCATCACCCGAGCCGAGGGTGGCGCCCAGTACGCGGCGCTGCGGGTCGTCCAGTCCGGGTAGATCGGTGACGATCTGGGTGGCTGGCAACTTGCTGAGCACGGCGACGCCATTGTAGGTCTTCTGCCCGGCAAATACGGCGCGGTAACCGGCCGCCTCGATCTCGTTAATGGGGAAATTGTCGTCAATGGTCTTGGTCTCTTGCAGACCGAGGATATCGGGCTGCTGGCGGTCGAGCCAGTCGAGCACGTGCGGCAGGCGCACTTTGAGGGAATTGACGTTCCAGGAAGCAATTTTCATCGGGGGTTCCAAATAATTGTGTCAGACATTCGATACGGTCTTGCCGTACAAGCAGACCTTTGGGCAGACCGCTAATGACCTGTTGTGGTCGAAAATACGTTAATGATCACGACGCCCGCAATGATCAGCGCCATGCCCAGGATGGCGGGCAGGTCGGGGATTTGTTCGTAAAGAAAGACGCTGGCGATGGTGACCAGCACAATGCCCAAGCCTGACCAAATGGCGTAGGTGATGCCCACCGGCATTGTACGCAACACCAGCGCCAGCAGGTAGAAGGCAATGCCGTAACCAACGACGACAACAATCGATGGCCCAACTTTTGTAAACTCCTCCGAGGCCTTTAGCGCGCTGGTCGCCGCCACTTCCGCAATGATGGCGAGTGCTAGATAGAGGTAGACCATTGTGCTTTCCTTATCGTGTCAACTGACGCCATGCACATGGATCATGTCAGGACGGCATTTTCGCAGGTGCGGCTGCAATAGAGCCAGCAGCAAAATACCCAGCAGCCAGCCCGCCGCACCACCACCGCGGTGGACGATTTTATATTCCTCGGGCTGTTCCTTGATCTTTGCGCGGAAGCGCTCCAGTTGCAGGTCGAGATTGCGCACCATGTCCTCGGTGGCCTCGCGGAAGCCCTGGGTGGCGGCGTCGCGTAGTTCTTCACTGAGGCTGATGGGGGTGGACGATCCCTTTATCTGACTCATGCCGGGGGCGCGAAACAGCATCTTGCGGCTGTCGATATCGTACACAGCGGTATCCATGAGCGTACTGGTATCATTTTTTTCACCGGCGACCACATAGGCACCCACCAGGGTCCAGTAGCTCAGCGACAGCATGCCCGTGTCGACGAACTGCACCTGGTCATGGGACACCAGGGCGATAATGTCGATACCGTACATGGTCTTGATCTGGTCGAGATTGGCGAAGCTGCCCCGCGGCGTCAGATAGGCGGAGGGAATCACTTCGATGGACGTCACGAAATCGTATTTCTTGAAGTGTGCCGCGACCTTGTCCAGCAACTGCATCTTTTCCCGCTCAGTGAGGGATTCCACGTTCACACGGCCAGCCCAAACGTGGTGACTGCTGGCCTGTGTACTGCCAGGTACGAAGGCGATGCCGACCTTGGCAGGAAGGGTCAGGCGTGGAATCGAGGGCTGGATGCTGGTCGCTTTTTCTTCGGGGTACAGATAGTCCACCACACTGCTCTTGGTGCGCATCTGCTGGCCGACGCAGCCCGTGAGCAGGATGGCCGCGAGCAGAACCAGCAGAGTATTCACAAATAACCGGGTTGGCATGACTTTCTCCTTGATGTAACAACGCGTCTAATAAATGCGAAAACCGCCATGTTTTTTGCGGATGCGCCGGTCGAGCCAGCGCATGCCGCCGATGACGCCGAGGATAAAGGCGGCGGCCAGGCTGCCCAAAAACCACTCCAGGTTGGCTGGCCAGATGTTGCTTTCGCTGTGCGCCGGGCGAGTGTCGATCCCGGCTGTTGTGGTGACTTCAACGACGGTTTCGGTGATGCGCTGTTCCTCGTTGATGAGCAGCGCGGCGGCCAGGCGGGCCTCAAGATCCTGGTTTTGTGCACGCAGCTGTATCAGTTCTTCCTGTACGGTACTTGAGTCGTCGCTCTGTTTCAGCGCATTTGTGCGCAGGGTTTTCAATTCGCCTTCGAGCTTTTGTGCCTGCTTGCGGGCCTTATTCATCTCGGCCTTCATCCAGCGGGTGTCCTTGGCGTCCTGGCGCAGACTGGCCAGCTCTTCTTCGCTGATGGCGGGGGTGGCTTTTTCTTGCGACGCCTCGGGCGTCTGCCGTGCGGCGGCGAGTTCCTGCTGCAGGGCCTTGTACTGGCTGCGCAGCTCCAGGTATTCCAGCCCGAGGGGCTTTTCCGCGCTGATATATTTGAACTCGATCCAGCCGCTGACGCCATCATGGGTACTGATGCGGGCGAATTCTCCGTCCTTCATGAGGATGTCCACCCGGGTGCCGCTAAGGAGCTTTTTCAGCACCGCACCCTGCTGGTGTTTTTCCGCATACACCGGCACCTCGATGCGGTCGGTGATGAAGGCGGCGTGTGCCGGCAGCGCCATGCCCAGCAGGGTCGTGAGCAGCAATTTGCGGATCTTGCTCGATAGCATCATATTCCTTCCTGTTATTCATTCAGTGCAGACGTTGATACCGCTGTGGCGCAGCAGGGCGTCAATCTCCGGCTCGCGGCCGCGAAATTTCACGAACAGTTCCATGGGGTCGCGGGCGCCGCCCTGTTCCAGAACCGCCTCAAGAAACGCCAGCCCGGTGTCACGGTTGAAAATACCCGTTTCCTCGAAACGGGCAAAGGCATCGGAAGACAAGACCTCGGCCCATTTATAACTGTAATAACCCGCTGCGTAACCACCGGCGAAGATGTGACTGAAACTGTGTTGGAAACGGTGGTATTGCGGCGGCTTGATCACCGCCACCTCGGTACGCACGGCGTCGAGGGTTTCCTGTATCCGTGCGCCCCGTGCGGGGTCGTAGTCACGGTGCAGGCGGAAGTCGAACAGAGAGAACTCCAGCTGCCGCACCATCTGCATCCCCGCGTGGAAATTTTTCGCCGCCATCATACGTGAATACAGGGTGTCGGGCAGGGGCTCACCGCTCTGATAGTGGGCGGCGATGAGATCCACCGCTTCGCGCTCCCAGCACCAGTTTTCGAGGAACTGGCTGGGCAACTCGACGGCGTCCCAGGGTACGCCGCTGATGCCGGATACCGCCATCACGTCCACCTGGGTGAGCATATGATGCAGGCCGTGGCCGAATTCGTGAAACAGGGTGATGACCTCGTTGTGGGTGAGCAATGCGGGTTCACCGTCCAGCGGCGGGGTGAAGTTGCAGGTGAGAAAGGCCACCGGCAGCTGCACGTCCTCGGCGGTGGCGCGGCGCGAGATGCACTCGTCCATCCAGGCCCCGCCACGCTTGTTTTCGCGCGCATAGAGGTCGAGATAGAAACTACCGCGCAGCTCGTCATGACGGTCGCGGATTTCGAATGCACGCACGCTCGGGTGCCAGGTATCGACATCCTGCAATTCGTCGATTTGCAGCCCATAGAGGCGTTTGACCACCTCGAACAGGCCGCTGACCACGCGGGGTTCAGGGAAGTAGGGCTTGAGATCTTCCTGGCTCAGGGCATAGCGATGCTGGCGCAGTTTTTCCGCATAGTAGGTGATATCCCAGGGCTGCAACGCAGCGATGCCATGCAATTCGCGGGCGAAGGCAGCCAGTTCGTCCAGTTCTTCCCGCGCCATGCCCACTGAACGGTTGGCGAGGTCGCTGAGAAAGGCGATGACTCTGTCGGTGCTGGGCGCCATCTTGGTGGCCAGTGATCGTTCGGCGTAATTTTCGAAGCCGAGCAGCTTGGCCAGCTCGTGACGCAGGGCGAGGATCTCCTCCATCAGCGGGCCATTGTCGAATTTACCGGCATGGGGGCCCTGATCCGAGGCGCGGGTGGCGTAGGCGTGGTACACCTCCTCGCGCAGTCCACGGTTATCGGCATAGCTCATGACGGCGAAATAGCTGGGGAATTCCAGTGTCAGCTGCCAGCCGTCGAGGCCCTTTTGTTCCGCCGTCTGGCGTGCCATGGCGATTGATGATGCGGGCATTCCTGAGAGTGAATTTTCACTTTCTTCGAGCCTGCTCCAGGCTTGGGTGGCGTCCAAGACGTTTTCGGAAAATTTAGCTGCAAGGGTGGAGAGACGCTGCTGGATCGCCATGTAACGCTGTTTTTTTTCTTCCGGCAGATCGACCCCGGCGAGACGGAAGTCACGCAGAGCGTTGTCGATGGCCTTGCGCTGGGCCGTGTCCAGCCCGGTGTCTTGCGCAACCCGCTGGAAGGCGGCATAGAGGCGTGTATTCTGTCCCAGTTCGGTGGCGTACTGGCTGAGCTTGGGCAGACAGGCGTTGTGGGTCTCACGCAGGGCCTCGCTGTTGACCACCGCGATCATATGGCTGACCGGCGACCAGGTACGATTGAGGCGGTCTTCCAGGTCGGCCAGCGGTGCGGCCAGGTTGTCCCAATTGTAGTTGTCCGTGGCCGCCAGCAGGCGCTCGATCTCGGCGCGGTTGTCGGCCAGGACCCGGTCGATGGCGGGCTCCACGTGCTCCGGCTTGATCTGGCTGAAGGGGGGGAGGTCGGTGAGCTGCAGCAGAGGGTTGTTCATACGGTGCCTTTGAGTTCCGGGTTGATGGGTTATGGGATTGCTGTGGCGCAATGATGTTACCCTAATGGCTTTGCTTCAGGCTAACAGGAAATCCATGCTCGATACTTCCAGCCCCTCCGCCCGGCACCCTTACGATGCCCTGACCCCGGATACCGTGCTGAATGCCGTGGATGCCGCCGGCTATCGCACCGACGGTCGCTTGCTGGCGCTGAACAGCTATGAGAACCGCGTCTACCAGGTGGGTGTGGAGGACATGCAGCCGTTGATGGAAAGCCATCCCGGGGTCGCGGCGTGCTCCCCATCCGCCCCTGACGGATGGGTGGTGGCCAAGTTCTATCGCCCGGGGCGCTGGAGCGACGAGGCCATCCGCGAGGAGCATGCCTTCAGTCAGGCGCTGGCCGAGACGGAGATCCCTGCCGTGGCGCCGCTGGCCGATGCCCGTGGCGAGACCCTGTTCACTTATGCCGCCCACCCTGCCGATTTCCGTTTTGCCCTCTACCCGCGTCGCGGCGGCCGCTGGCCGGATCTGGAAGACCTGGACAAGCTGCTGTGGATGGGCCGCTTCATGGGCCGCATTCATGCCCTCGGTGCAATAAAGCCCTTCGCGCATCGTCCCACACTGGATATCGCCAGCTTTGGTCACGCCTCCGTGGACTACCTGCGCGAGGCGGCGGTGATCCCCGATGATCTGCACGAGGCCTATTTCAGTCTCAGCAAAGACGTGCTGGCACAGGTGGAGGCCGGCTTCGCACGCGCTGGCGATGTCGCCGTGATCCGCTTGCATGGCGACTGCCACCCCGGCAATATCCTGTGGACCGACGACGGCCCCCATTTCGTCGACTTTGACGACGCACGCATGGGCCCGGCGGTGCAGGATCTGTGGATGCTGCTGTCCGGTGAGCGCGCGCAGACGACCGCCCAGATCGACGAGATCCTCAGCGGCTACACGGAATTCATGGATTTCCAGCCACGCGAGCTACACTTGATCGAACCATTGCGCACCCTGCGCATGATCCATTACTCGGCCTGGCTGGCGCGGCGCTGGGATGACCCCAGTTTTCCCCGCAACTTCCCCTGGTTTGGTGAACCGCGCTACTGGGAAGAACAGATCCTCGCCCTGCGCGAGCAGGCGGCGCTGATGAATGAGCCGCCATTACAATGGATATGATCGACAAAGCCGCTGGATGAACCGGTACAGGACAGGGGTGATCCGCCAATAAAAAACGAATTAATCCAGGTATTTTTTGTGGAACTGTTGAATTGAGTGAGATGATGCATAATTTCAGTATCCGGGTTAATCGGGGTACTGACTTGAGTTTGAGAGACTTGGCATATCCCTGAACCCTCGGATTCAGGATATCGTCATTCCCGCGCAGGCGGGAAGCCAGAATGTACATTATGTCAAGCAACCGGGATGACTCGCTCCGCTCGCCCTGACAGTGTTTTCAATTGGCGTCAGTGCCATTCGGGTTATGGGTGTTTGCGTGAATTCGCGTTGATTTGCGGAGACGATGGTGGGTATGACGACAGAGACACGACAGACAGAACAAGCACCGAGCGGACGGCGTTACGACCGTCTGCATGTCGTGCTGATGGTGCTTCTGGCCCTTGTTGTTGGCGGTATACTATCGGTCTGGGTGCTGACTGCGGTTATTTTTCCCGCTGAATTCAAGCCGGTGGTGCTGAGCGCCGAAGAGAGTCAGGTGCTGGATGCCAAGCTGTCCCGCCTGGAATCTGCGCAGAGCAGGCACGGCGCGATAAGCGGGACGGCGTCCTCCCTGCAACCCGAAGCCTACAGTGAGGCCGGTGCCCGCCGGGACATTGCCCTCACGGAAAAAGAACTGAACGCTCTGCTGACCAACAATACGGATCTGGCGCGAAAACTGGCCATCGACCTGTCGAGCGATCTGCTCAGTGTCAAGCTCCTGCTGCCCCTGGACGAGGACTTTCCCGTACTGGGGGGCAAGACTCTGAAGGTGAAGGCCGGGGTGGAACTGGCATTTGCCGGCGGCCGACCGGTGGTGGTGCTCAAGGGCGTTAGCATAATGGGCGTGCCGGTGCCCAATGCCTGGCTGGGGAATATGAAAAATATCGACCTGGTCAAGGAATTTGGACAGCAGGGCGGTTTTTGGGCGGCGTTCGCCGATGGTGTGGATGCGGTTCGCGTCGAGGATGGCCGACTGAGTCTTCGCCTGAAAGAATGAGCTGAAGTCACGGATTCAGGAATTAAGCTTGGAAATGGCAGGGCATCGCCGCGCGCACGCAGGTAGCGGTGGATGTGAACGGTGATCCGTAGGGTGGGCATTGCCCACCATTCAGCGACAGGCATCGAAAGATTCGGTGGGCGGTGCCCACCCTCCATATCAAGAAGGAAAAACATGAGCAGACACTACGACCTCATCGCCATCGGCGGCGGCAGCGGTGGCCTTTCGGCGGCGGAGCGTGCGGCGGAATACGGCCGGAAGACCGCCATCGTTGAAAACAACAAGCTGGGCGGCACCTGTGTCAACGTGGGCTGCGTACCGAAAAAGATCATGTGGTTCGCCTCCGGCATTGCCGAGACCCTGCACCATGCCAGCGGTTACGGTTTTGACGCCGAACTGCGCAGTTTCGAGTGGGGCGGGCTGGTGGCGGCGCGCGAGGATTATATTCAGGGCATCCTCGACTGGTACGGCAACTATCTGGCCGACTCCAACATCAATCACCTGCGGGGCACCGGCAGCCTGATCGATGCCCACACGGTCAGCGTCGACGGCGAAACCTACAGCGCCGACCATATCGTCATCGCCCCCGGTGGCAAACCCATTCTGCCCACCATTCCCGGCGCGGAGCACATGCTCACCTCTGACGGTTTCTTTGCCCTCAAAGAGCAGCCGAAGCGGGTGGCGGTGATCGGCGCAGGTTACATCGCCGTAGAGCTGGCGGGGTTGCTCAATGGCCTTGGCAGTGAGGTGTCGTTGCTGCTGCGCCGTGACCACTTCCTGTCCAGCTTCGATGCCATGCTGCGTGAGACACTCATGGAAGAAATGGTCAACGCCGGGGTCAACATCATGCCCTCCATCAGTGTCGAGCGCGTCGAAAAGCGCGCCGATGCTCGCCTCGACATTCACTGCGCGCGCGGCATCACGCTGGAAGGCTATGACGCGCTGATCTGCGCCATCGGCCGCGAGCCGAATATCGCGTCACTGGCCCTGGATGCCGCCGGCGTCGAGAGCGACGAGCGCGGCTATATTCCCACCGACGAATTTCAGAACACCAATGTGGCCGGTATCTACGCCGTGGGCGATATCACCGGCCGCGCGCAACTGACGCCGGTGGCGGTGGCCGCCGGGCGGCGTCTGTCCGACCGGCTGTTCAACAACCAGCCTGAGCGCAAGCTGGACTACGATCTGATTCCCACCGTCATGTTCAGCCACCCGCCCATTGGCACCATCGGCCTGAGCGAGGGCGAGGCGCGCGAAAAACATGGTGAAGCGGTCAAGATCTACCAGACCCGTTTCACGGGCATGTACCATGCCCTGTGTCCCAAGCAGCAGCGTACTGCCATGAAGCTGGTGTGTGTGGGCGCGGAAGAGAAGGTCGTCGGCTGTCACCTCATCGGCCAGGGTGTCGACGAAATGTTGCAGGGCTTCGCCGTGGCGATCAAGATGGGGGCGAGCAAAAAGGATTTCGACAACACCGTTGCCATTCACCCCACCAGCTCGGAAGAGCTGGTCACACTGCGCTGAGGTGTTATGAACATTCGCAGTTTTCAAGGCAAAACACCGCTGTTGGGTAAAGGCGTCTTTGTCGACGGCAGCGCGCTGGTTATCGGTGATATCCAGATGGATGTCGACGCCTCGCTTTGGCCCATGAGTGTGGCGCGTGGCGATGTCAACCATATCCGTATCGGTGCACGCAGCAATATTCAGGATGGCTCGGTACTGCATGTCACCCACCCTCACGAGGACGAGCCGGACGGTCATCCGCTGATAGTGGGCACAGACGTGACCGTCGGCCATAACGTCATTCTGCATGGTTGCACCATTGGTGATTTCTGTCTCATCGGCATGGGTTCCACCATCATGGACGGCGCCGAGCTGGAGGACTATGTCCTGTTGGGTGCCGGTAGTCTGGTACCACCGGGTAAAGTACTGAAAGGTGGTTATCTCTGGCTGGGCAGTCCGGTGCGCAAGGTGCGCGGCCTGTCCGATGAGGAGCGCCGCTGGATCGAATATTCAGCACGACATTACGTCGCGCTGAAAAATCAGCACCAGCAAGACTGAGGTCGGGCGCCGATGAGCAGGAGACATGTTTGCTGGCGCCGGCTTTTTTTTCTTCTACTCCTTTTATTGTTTTCGCTCATCGCCTGTAGCGAGAAACCCCCACCGCCGGATCCCCGGCCATTGCTGGAACAGATCCGCAGCAACGGCGAACTGGTGATACTCACCACCAACGAACCCACCGCCTATTATTTCGACCGCGATGACAAACCAGCGGGCCCGGAGTACGAAATGGCGCGCGCCTTTGCCGAAAGTCTGGGTGTAAGCCCCGACTTTCGTGTATTTGACTCCCTGCCGGAAGTGATCAATGCGCTGCGCCAGGGTGAGGGTCACATTGCCGCTGCCGGCATCACCATCACCGAAGAACGGCAAAAACACTTTGACTTCGGCCCACCCTATCAGGAAGTCAACGAGGAACTGATCTGTTACCGCAACAGCAAGCGTGTTGGTGATGCCGGCGACATTGCCGGGCTGGAGATTGTTGTTCCCGCGCAGAGCAGTTACATCCGTACCTTGGAAAAACTGCAGGCCGAACATCCTGACATCCACTGGAAGACCGACACACGATTGCTGACGCCGCAATTAATGAAAAAAGTATGGCGGAAAAAAATCCAATGCACGGTTGCGGACTCCACCATAGTCGCCATCAATCGCCGCTATTACCCCGAGTTATCGCTCAAATACACACTGGCATCGAATTCCCGGCTTGCCTGGATGTTTCCCAAAAACAGCCCGCAACTGAGCAATGCCATCACGCAGTGGTTTGAAGAATTTAATAAATTCTCTGCACTGAGTCATTTGCAGGAAAAATATTACGGCTTCGTCGAGGTGTTTGATTATGTCGACGTAAAGCGTTTTTTGCGACGTATCGATAACCGTTATCCGAAATATCGCGCCATGTTCGAAACAGCGGCAAAAGAACAGAATATATCCCCTACCTTGCTGGCAGCCGTCAGCTATCAGGAATCACACTGGAATCCACGAGCCAAGAGCCCCACTGGTGTGCGTGGCATGATGATGCTGACCCAGCCCGTGGCTCGTTCGCTGGGTGTCACCAGCCGGCTGGATGCCGAACAGAATATCTTTGCCGGCGCCATATATTTACGCCGCATGCTCGACATGATCGGCGAAAATGTCGCCGAGCCCGACCGTACCTGGTTGGCGTTGTCCGCCTACAATGTCGGTCGTGGTCATTTTCGCGATGCCCAGGGGCTGGCCCGCAAACTGGGCAAAAACCCACAGCGCTGGGCAGAGATGAAAGAAGTGCTGCCTTTACTGAGCCAGAAGGAATACTACAAAGATCTGCGCTATGGCTATGCTCGTGGCAACGAGCCAGTGCGCTATGTAACACGAATTCGTGATTATCGTGATCTTTTGGAAGCCCGCTTGAATCCGTAGAGACCATCTCCCTCCCCAAACACTACTCCCTGGCGTCTACAGCGGGGATTTTCATTTCAAGACGCCAAAATAGTTATACACCGACTGGCACATGACAGTGAATGAGAGCGGCTATGCCCGAGAAAAACATTGTCAGCACGGAAAACCTTGTTCGTCACAGAGAGAAAAAATTATTTATCCGCGCCAAAAACCGGGGATAAACCAAAGCAATATCGCTTTTGCAGGGTAGGCGCCGCCCATCAGAAATGGCGCAGAGAGTATCACGGTGGGCAGTGCCCACCCTACGGAGGACAGTCCGAGTTGATTGCCCTTGCTATTCCTTCGTAGCGATATGTGTATCCCGAAAAATACATACGTGACGCCGTATGGAAACCAACATAGCGATTGACGACCAAGGATGCCCTGGAGGCTGCTGGAGTAAGCCAAAGAAGGAATAATCCATTGATGAGGTGGAATAAACAAAACCATACGAAAATTGACGGGAAAACGTAAGCGGGAAGATGATATTGTTGGAGATGTTCCAACAAGTGGCTTGGGTTGAGCCTGGGAAGGCACTCTCCAAGCCCTCTCCTCTCACTTGCCACCTCCCGCCCAAATACTGTGGATAGTCGCTCCAAGCCACATCACGAGCCCGTAGACTGGGGTGAGAGACAAACCCTAACATGCCAGAGCGATAAACCACCTCTGAAACCATATTGCAGAAAATCGTGAAGGCGGATCCGTGTTGATTGTATTTGTTGGCCGTGGTACTGGCAAAATAATCCGCCAAAATAGAACTCTGCACGGTATTTCAGATTTTATTCACTCATGTATCGATCAAATTCTTCCTTATTTTTTGGCGTTAAATCAACGCGCCCTTTTTCTACACCTTCAAACATTTCGTTGCTGCAAGCGTCAAATTTTTTAAAATCGATTGGTGAATTTGCGAACCCTAACGAAACCAACGCTGATGGCCTTGCAGTTCATGCGTTATGCGAGCCGTCGCAATAGATGCCGCTCTTACTCTTTCCACAGCCGCAGATGTAGACCGTCTCATCTTTTTCCGCCTTGTGTTCCGTTGCTCCGTTGGCGCCGGGCACGTTGTTGTGCATGCCATCGCAGAAGGGTGAATTGGCGGTGTGGTTGCAGGTGCAGATCCAGGTGCTTTCACCGGCCTTGACCTCGATGGCATAGGGCGCGTTTTTGTCATTCATGCTCATACTGTGTTTCTCCTTTTTTTGCATATTGGTATGACTGGCGACTGCTGTTTATTCGTGGATGGATCTGGTGATCATCCGGGACAAACAAAAGCCCCCCTACAGGTGTTGCCGTCCATGCGGGGTATGCAGTGTCAGTTTTGGCCCCAACGGCACGATGCGCGTCGGGTTGATACTGGTATGACTGTAGTAATAATGCCGCTTAATGTGCGTGAAATCGACTGTTTCGGCAATGCCTGGCAGTTGGTACAGCTCACGCAGATAGCCGGACAGATTGGGGTAATCGGCAATGCGCCGCAGATTGCACTTGAAATGGCCGGCGTAGACGGCATCGAACCGCAGCAGGGTGGTAAACAGTCGCCAGTCGGTCTCGGTGATTTGTGTGCCAACCAGATAGCGCTGGCCGCTGAGACGCTGCTCCAGTTCGTCCAGGGCATCGAACAGACGTCGGAAGGCCTGTTCGTAGGCCGTCTGGCTTGCCGCAAAGCCGGTGCGATAAACGCCGTTGTTGATATTGTCGTAGATGAAAGTATTGACGCTATCGATGTCCTCCCGCAGGGCCTTCGGGTAGTAATCGGGCCCGCTGGCGCCGCAGGTATCGAAGGCGCTGTTGAACATGCGGATGATCTCCGAGGACTCGTTGTTGACGATGGTACGGCGCCGCTTGTCCCACAGCACCGGCACGGTGACGATGCCGGTGTAATCCGGTATGGCCCGGGTATAGATCTGGTGCATGAAATCGAAACCATTGGCGTCATCGTCGGTGGTGGCGGCGAAGGGTTGGCCTCCGGCGCTGGCGAATTTCCAGCCCGCATCGTCCATGTCCGGATGCACTATCGACAGCGAGACAATACCCTCCAGCCCCTTCAATTTGCGGAAAATCAAGGTACGGTGGGCCCAGGGGCAGGCGAGAGAGATGTACAAATGGTAGCGCCCCGACTCGGCCTTGAAGCCGCCCTCACCGCTAGGGCCAGCGCTGCCGTCCGCGCTGATCCAGTGACGGAACTGGGAATCCTGGCGGATGAATTCACCGTCTTCTCGTTCGGATTCCAGCCATTGGTCGCGGAGGATGCCATTGATCAGCAGGCTCATTGGGTATTTCCTGTGCAGTGTGTTGGTGGTTGGTGCCCGCCGCACGGGCGTTGCAGGCCCTATGCCATGGTCAGCTGTCGATCACGCCGGCGCAACAGCCAAGCATCGAGACTCAGGGCCCCGGCCCCGCTGGCAGACAGTGCCAGAGCCATCCAGCGTACCTGCCAGCCGAGGATGAGGGCCAGCGCAGCGCCGACCCCCAGAATGATGACCATGGGCAGCAATGCCGTCGGGCCGCCCATGGCCTCCATGTCAGTGGCTGTTGCCGCATAACCGCCGATCGTGCTGATACCGGCGAGCAGGACTGTCTGTACGATGAGCAGGCGCCTGATCAAGCTGAGTTTTTGTTGCATTCCTTTCCCTGTATCGAGCTTGCGTGAGCCCTATTATGATTCGTTAAAATAAATATAAAAGCGCATATACTTATTAGTAATCATCGATTATTTCGATATGATGTGGACATGAAGGCAACTCGAGTCACCCTGGATCAATGGCGTGCCCTGCAGTCTGTGGTCGATTGCGGGGGTTATGTCCAGGCTGCGGCACAGCTGCACCGCAGCCAGTCTTCGGTCAGCCACGCGGTGGCGCGGATGCAGGCGCAGTTGGGGGTGCGCCTGCTGCGCGTGGAGGGCCGAAAGGCACGTTTGACCGAGGCAGGTGTTGTCCTGCTGCAGCAGGCGCGGCAATTGCTCGATGACGCGGCGCACTTGGAATCACAGGCAAGACGGCTCGAGCGGGGTTGGGAGGCGGAGCTGCGGCTGGTGGTGGATACGGCCTTTCCCACCGCTCTGCTGATGCAGGCACTGCGGCGCTTCGTGCCATTGGGACGGGGTACGCGGGTGCAATTGGAAGAGATGGTGCTGTCCGGTGTGGATGAGGCCTTGCAGACGGGCATGGCGGATATCGCCATTGGCGGGCAGGTGCCGCAGGGTTTTCTTGGCGATCCTCTGCTGCACATGGAATTCATCGCCGTGGCACACCCGGCGCATCCGCTACACACTTTGGGACGGCCGCTGAGCGCGGTCGATCTGCGCCGTGAAACCCAGGTTGTGGTACGTGATTCCGGTAGTGCTCGCAAGCGTGATTCGGGCTGGTTGGGAGCGCAGCAGCGCTGGACTGTGAGCGGCCTGGAGACAGCCTTGTCAGCTGTTTGCCACGGACTGGGTTTTGCCTGGCTGCCCGATCACCTGATTGCCCCGGCACTGGCCGGCGGTCGCCTCAAGCCCCTGCCCCTGCGTGAAGGGCAGCGCTATTCCGCGGCCCTTTGCCTGATCGTCGCCTACCCGGACCGACCCGGCCCGGCGGCCCGGGAATTGTTGCGTATCCTGCGCGAAACGGCGGCCATCTGGCCGGCGGCGAGCTGATCCCTCGTCCGGCGGGTGACCTTGCTGATCAGCGGATGGTTTTCAGTGCCTCACTATCCCCGTCGATACGCAGCTCATTGTATGGGATACGCCATTTATCGAGCAGGCGCTTGAACTTGTCACAGGTGGGGCGGGTACCGATGGCGTCAACATTGACGCGCACCATAAAAAGCCCTTGCAAATTAATGGATATTAAAGGGTGAATGTATTGCCGGTGCTGCCGATAGGATAGGCGAGGGCGTGAGCCAGCAGAATTCTCCCAAGGGGATTATGCGCCATGCGGCGCCGGGATATCATGGCCTTTATGCAGGCCGGGCAGTGTTTCCGTCGCCGGAAATTGTGGTTGATTTCCCTGCGCCATCGCCACTCTGGGGTCAGGATTCGAGGTTGGGCGGGGTCACGGCAGGAAAAATAACAGGAATCAGGGCAGACTGACGATGAAACGTGAAGTACTTGAGAAGAAGTTGACGCAACTGAAGGCCAAGCAGCGGTTGATGGAGAAGGCCTGGAAAGAGGCCGGTAACCGCGAGCTGATCCAGTTTTTTGTCGATATCATGCCGAACACCCTGGACGCGGAACGTTGCAGTATTTTCATCCTTGATCCGGTGGACGAGAAAGCCTGGTTGCAGTGTGGTACCGGTATGAGCGAAAAACAGCTACAGGTTCCCACCAAAAATTCCATCGTTGGCCGCGTCATTTCCAGCGGCAAACACGTGGTGGAAACCGACCTGCAGGAGCAGGTTGGTGTGCACGATGTGGTAGCGGTAAAGACTGGTTTCATCACCCGCAACGCCCTGTGCGTGCCGGTGCATGGAGTGACAACAAAAAAGATCGTCGGCGCCATCCAGGTGTTGAACAAAAACAACGGCATGTTCGACGACGAAGACCGTAAGATTCTCGAACGCCTGGCCTTCCATCTGGAAATGAACATCGAGAATATCTATCTGCGCCAGGAGCTGGCGAAGATCTCACTGGAAATGGGCAAAAAGATCCAGCTGTTGGAAAAAAAGCTGGGGATCAAATAAGCACACCGCGAAGATAGGAGAGGGTCATGCTCATACTCCAGGCCTTTTGAGTCGCCCCTCGACCTGAAATAATCATCCATGTTCAAAATCGAGTAGGGTAATCAACAACGGCCTGCTTTTTCGTATCTCCCCCAAAAACCAAAAGACCGGGGCAAGCATTCCACGCCAGACCTGTCGCTGATTTCAGGGCAGTGTTGCCATTTTGAACATGTGACCGGGTGCGCAGAGTGAAGCAGCACCGCGCGAGGGATATCTTACGAATATCCCCCGGCTGCGTCTCTGTCGGGTTACGCCCGAGCAGCGTAGTGGGGAGGGATGCGACCTGCCGTATCCACTGCCCGTCTGGTCGCGTAGAGACAGTTCCCGTTCAGGTTGCGGGTGAAATGGGCGCTGATCAGTTTTCATCAAATATCTCAATATTGGCCTTATTTCTGAGTTCTTCGATGTGTGCGGCAATCATCTGCGGTTTACGCTGGTTCTGCAAATACCGCTTGATGAAGTCCCTGACTTCTCCATAAGGTGTTTTCCCGGCCGGCCTTTTATCCATCAGCTTTGCAATGTGGTAACCAAACTGTGTCTCGAATACAGCACTGACCTCACCTTTTTTCAAAGAAAATACCACCTCGTCAAATGCTGCCGGCATGTAATCTCTCTTGATATACCCAAGATCACCATCGACCTCTGAGCTGTCGGAATGTTCTTTGGCAAGCTCGGCAAAGTCCGCGCCATCAACAATCATCTGTCGGAGTTCCTCGGCCTTTTGGTAAATTTTGTCTTTTTCTGCGGGTGCTGTACCTTCTTCAACGCTCAACAGAATGTGCTTCAGGTGCAGACTCTCATCCCTCTTGAAAGGCATTTGTTCATAAAATGAACGCACCTCTTCCTCGGAGATTTGTGGAGTAACCAATCCCTGGCTTTTCAGATACTCATCCATAGCCAGCTTGCGTTTAGTGATTGCCAATATCTGCCCGGCACTCAGGTTGTAGCTTTTCAGGTAGTCTTGAAAGCGCTCCTCGGAGCCGAGCCTTGTCTGTATGGATTGTAATGTTTCTTCGGCTTTTTCACCCATGTCAGGAATATTGAGGGTCTGTGCCTGACTTGCCTGATACAGAAGCTCTTGTTCAATGACTTTCTTGAGCGCATTCTTCTTTGCTGTACCCGTCGAACCGGCGCGTAGATTCTTGTGCTTTCGTAATTCTTGATGAAGCTCCATCGCAATTTGATACTCAACAATCGGAGTGCCGTTGACCTTTGCCAAAATCTTTTCGGGTTTCTCCGCAAGCGTTTTTCTCGGTTCGTTACATGCCGACAAGGTAAGGGTCAGGCAGGGTAAAAGCCATATAAAACAGCCTGCCATGTTATGTGTTTTCTTGCTCCATTTAGTCAAGGTCAACTCCTTTCGTTTTAGTTTAAGATGGTGATATCTGCAAAGGCGCCGATGCTGCCGAAGGGGACGAAGATAAGCTTGAGAGCAGTGCCGGAAGCATCCAGGTCAAAGGAGACCTGCTGGGGATGGTCTCCTCCGGGGCTATTGAAAATGTGCACCGCTATCAAGTCCGTTCTGAAGCGATTATTCTCGACAACCAGGAGCAGCACCGCATCGAGGGAGTCGTTTTCCAGGGTTATTTGATAGAAGGCATCTTCGAGGGTGGTTATCTCCAGACTGTCAGACCATGTTGCCTCTCTCACCAGGCTGATGGATGTAACGGAAGGGAAGGTGGTGGCCTCGCTCACATCCACCAAGCCAAACCCATATTCCTCATCGCGCCCGGGCTCTCCCAGGTCTATGGCGGTCGTCTGTAGCTGCTGTCGCACATCTCGATTGTCTATCGCCCCGTCACTGTTTACATCGCCGACCCCGGCCGCCATTACCAGGGCTGCTGTGCCGGTGACATGGGCGGCGGATTGGGAGGTGCCGCTCTGTTCGCTATAGCCGTTGTATTGGGCCGTGGACCGTATGCCCAGACCTGGGGCCGCCAGTTCAATGGCCGGGTCAATGGGTGTATAAAATCCACGCTGATCCGCTGGGTCGGTACCTGTCACGGCGATGACCGAGTCATAGGCGCCTGGAAAGGCGGCGGCGCTGCCAAACGTGTTTCCCGCCGCTGCAATGATCAGTACACCTGCCGCATAGGCGGCATCACAGGCTGCCTGAAGTATTTGAGAGTCGATTCCGGCAAGACTGAGATTGATGATGTCCATGTCGTTTTCCACCGCCCACTGGATACTGGCGATGATTGTGCCCAGGGTGCCAAAGCCTCCACCGTCCAATGCCTTGAGCGCATAGAGTGAAACTTCGGGAGCCACACCAACGACACCGGTGCCATTTGCTTCTGCACCGATAATGCCGGCGATATGAGTGCCATGACTGTTCCAGCTATCGTCCATGGGATCGTCGTCGTCATAGATGAAGTCATAACCGCCACGGTAATTGGCATCCAGATCTTCGTGGTTGTAATCGATGCCGGTATCGATCACAGCAACCTTGATTTCCTTGCCGGTAATGCCCTTGTCATGCGCCACTTTACTGCCGATATGCTGCACTCCCCACGCATCCTGATACTCGCTGTCTTCAGTAAAGCTTTCAATGGAGAAGGGCTTTTGAATCATGGCTATGTACGGCGGCTCTATCGTTGTAACGACTTGGTCTTCCTCCACATAGGCGACAAGTGGATGTTCACGCAACTCAGCCATGGCCTGTTCCGGCAACCGCGCGACGAGGGCGGGAATCAGGCGATAGACACGATCAACGGTACCGCCGGCACGCCGGACAAGCTCCTGTTCGGGCTGTCCCGGTTGCTGATGGAATCCGATGATGACTGAATATTCCGCCGTCAAGGCTGTGGCGGAGAAGGTGATGCTCATGAAAAAGAAGGTTGCAGCAGAGATATATTTATTTTTGAACGTCATGGCTCATCCCTGGGTTCAGGTTGTTTAAGGAGAAAAACTAATTGCAAATATTGCCCGGTTATTTGTGATATTTTTGTGGGTCTCGTCATTCCTTCTGTGAGGGTTTTAGTATCAAAAAGTCAAGATCAAGGGTTATCGGCCACCCATTCCACGACCGTGACAGGCGCGGCAATTACGTTGCCAGAATGTTTCTGTCTGATGGTGAACATTGGTGCCCCACATGGGATTGCCGGTAATCACATACACCGGATGGCACTGCAGACAGTCTCTGACCTTTATTTTTTGCTGTTTGTTGCCGGTGTAAAAAGAAGGAAGGGAGCGTTGATGAATACGCCCCCTTCCCTTGGTATTACCTCCTTTTCATATTGACAGTCGGTTGCGTCGGCTGTCAGTTACACGCGACCTCTTTGGATGCGCTGCCGAAGATACTCTCGACTTCCAGGCTTCCACAGGCCGTCGTACCGCAATTGGCGACGATTTCGCTATCGCTCCATGAATCAACGGAGCATGCTGTGGTAGCGATGGTGACGCCGGTGCCGGAATCGGCGGCATTCAAATAGGCGCCGAATCCACCGCCAGTGATGGTGAAGCTACTGCCATTTGCGCTCACCGTATCGATAGTCACCTGGGGCCCTACAAGCAGTGTCATAGGATTACTTATGGTATCCACCCCCTTGACGGCGCGCAGGTAGTAATTGCCCGGGCTCAAATCTGCGGGCAGGGTCACGTCCAGCGCAGACGGCGAGACAGTCTGTGGCGTCAGCTCAACCGTGGTGCCATCGAGCGCCGTCAGGCTGACTCTGGACTTCAATTCCATGGTGCCCATGAAGGTGAACACTTCATTGGTCAGGGCTTGGCCGCTGACCGTGATGGTTTCCGCAGAACCGGCGGTGACACGCTGCTTACTCAGTCCCGAAATCTCTGGAACGATGGGGCCTGAGAAAGGCGCAGGCATGCCGGAGGCTGAAAGGTAGCCACCATGACAGCCGTGACAGTCCTGAGGTGAGCTGCCGACATGACCGAAGAACGGCTCTTCTCCGCCGACGGTGACGACGCCATCATCATTGGAATCGAACTGGATATTGTGAATCGACTTTATGCCATGGCAGTCTTGGCAGCGGCGAATCGCCCAGTCTGTGTTCATCTGGTCGTGGCAAATGGTGCAGTCGAGATCCGAAATACCGGGTTGACCGATACCTGTGCTGTGATGGTTTATATCGTTTGTGGGTATAAAGCGTCCGGTCACATCGTCGGTACCCTCGTTATGGCAGAAGTCGCAAGCGCCCTCGCCGTTAGGCCCTTTACCGCTGCTGGTGCGCGGCGTGACCAATGTCGGTGTACGACCGATGGGGATGTAGTGGCCATCACCCGGGTTATCAATGCGGGCACCGTGGCAGTGCATGCAGTTGAGCGCCTGAGCCGGTGCCGTCAGGTGGTGGACGGATGCCTGCCCCGGAATCTGCTGATGGCAGTTCAAACAGTTCCTGAAATTGTCGACGATTTCGAAATACCCGACGTCAGGGTTGTACTCAATAATATGGCAGTCGAGGCATTGATATTTTTCGCCCGGTACGCCGAACGGGGAATCCGTGGGATCCTGAATGACGGTTCCCACCCGAAAATGGTGGCGGTCGGTGATGACTCCCGGCTTGACTTCCGGCGGCGCAAAAGTCCAGCCAATGTCATCCAGATCGTCCGGGGTCAAGCGAACGGGGATATGGCAATACCAGCAGTTTTCCCTCACCAAGTCGTTGAACACCCCATCCGGAATGCCGATATTTTGGTTGACCGGGGGAGCAGGTACGTTTGCCAAAGTCACGGCGCTCATTCCTCCTGCCACGATGAGTGCACATAGTTGGAATAGCAGTCGTTTAAACATGATGAAGACCTCCCTTTATCGGTCTCACTTTAGCGTTAGTGGTTTTCATGGTCTTTCTTTCCTCACTAGAATCACATTGGTTTGATTTGATTGCGTATTACTCGATGTCGCCATGCCGTACTGAAGATCTTTCTAAATGCACATTTCACGCCATTTTTAATTTTTTCTTTGCGTGTCAGTCATATATGTCTAGTTAGGCATGAGATAGGTGTGTTGAGGCATTATTAATGTGTCGCCATATAAATACATGTGTAAGTCATTGGTTTATCGTAAGCCATTGAAAAATATGGAAATGACACTGTCTTTAAATGGCGACACCTGCGGCAAGGCGATATGTGAATGGGGAGATGGATGATATGGAAATGTATTAACCAGGCAGTCGTGCAGCCAGGAGTCCCTCAGCGATGTACAGGGAAAGGGTTTACCTAACTTGAAGCGGTGTGAATTTCGCTTAGGGCGGATGCTTTCTGGGTTCATGCCATGATTGATACGGGATAGCCATTATCAGGACAGGGGTATTTCTGGTTAATTTTCCATCCTGAGGCATGTCGGAATGGCGGACAAAAAGGGGGAAAGGGGTCGAAGGGAAAGGGGTCGGGTATGTTGAATCACGAAGGGAAAGGGGTCGGGGAAAGGGGTCGGGTATGTTGAATCACGGGGAAACGGGGAAAGGGGTCGGGTATGTTGAATCATTCTCAAAGTGCGTGAAGGGGAAACGGGGAAAGCGCGGGGAAAGGGGTCGGGTATGTTGAATCATTCTCAAAGTGCG